>NZ_JBFAMR010000060.1:9077-53910 GCF_040656595.1 Actinoplanes sp. NPDC049802 | reverse complement strand
TCGATCTCGTCGAACAGCACCACCGAGAACGGCTTGCGCCGCACCTTCTCGGTCAGCTGACCGCCCTCGTCGTAACCCACGTAGCCGGGAGGCGCGCCGACCAGGCGGGACACCGTGTACCGGTCGTGGAACTCGGACATGTCCAGCTGGATCAGCGCGTCCTCGGAGCCGAACAGGAACTCGGCGAGCGCCTTGGACAGCTCGGTCTTACCGACGCCGGACGGGCCGGCGAAGATGAACGAGCCGGAGGGGCGCTTCGGGTCCTTGAGGCCCGCACGGGTCCGCCGGATCGCCTTGGAGACGGCCTGCACCGCGTCCTCCTGGCCGATGACGCGCTTGTGCAGCTCGTCCTCCATGCGCAGCAGGCGGGAGGTCTCCTCCTCGGTGAGCTTGTAGACCGGGATGCCGGTCCAGTTGCCCAGCACCTCGGCGATCTGCTCGTCGTCGACCTCGGACACCACGTCCAGGTCGCCGGCCTTCCACTCCTTCTCCCGCTGCGCCTTCTGACCGAGGAGGGTCTTCTCCTTGTCACGCAGCTGGGCGGCACGCTCGAAGTCCTGCGCGTCGATCGCCGACTCCTTGTCGCGGCGCACCTGGGCGATGCGCTCGTCGAAGTCACGCAGGTCCGGCGGCGCGGTCATCCGGCGGATGCGCATCCGGGCGCCGGCCTCGTCGATCAGGTCGATCGCCTTGTCCGGCAGGAACCGGTCGGAGATGTACCGGTCGGCCAGCGTCGCGGCCGCGACCAGGGCGGCGTCGGTGATGCTGATCCGGTGGTGCGCCTCGTAGCGGTCGCGGAGACCCTTGAGGATCTCGATGGTGTGCGCCAGCGACGGCTCACCGACCTGGATCGGCTGGAAACGACGCTCGAGGGCGGCGTCCTTCTCCAGGTGCTTGCGGTACTCGTCGAGGGTGGTGGCGCCGATGGTCTGCAGCTCACCGCGGGCCAGCATCGGCTTGAGGATCGACGCTGCGTCGATCGCGCCCTCGGCGGCGCCCGCGCCGACCAGGGTGTGGATCTCGTCGATGAACAGGATGATGTCGCCGCGGGTGCGGATCTCCTTGAGCACCTTCTTGAGGCGCTCCTCGAAGTCACCGCGGTAACGCGAACCGGCGACCAGGGCGCCCAGGTCCAGCGTGTACAGCTGCTTGTCCTTCAGCGTCTCGGGCACCTCGCCCTTGACGATGGACTGCGACAGCCCCTCGACTACGGCGGTCTTGCCGACGCCGGGCTCACCGATCAGGACCGGGTTGTTCTTGGTACGCCGGGACAGCACCTGCATGACCCGCTCGATTTCCTTCTCCCGGCCGATGACCGGGTCGAGCTTGCCCTCCCGGGCGGCCTGGGTCAGGTTGCGGCCGAACTGGTCCAGCACGAGCGACGTGGACGGCGCGGCCTCTCCGGTCGCGGTCCCCGCGGCGGCCGGCTCCTTGCCCTGGTAGCCGGAGAGCAGCTGGATCACCTGCTGGCGGACCCGGTTGAGGTCGGCGCCGAGCTTGACCAGCACCTGGGCGGCGACGCCCTCACCCTCACGGATCAGGCCGAGCAGGATGTGCTCGGTGCCGATGTAGTTGTGGCCGAGCTGCAGCGCCTCCCGCAGGGAGAGCTCAAGAACCTTCTTCGCCCGCGGCGTGAACGGGATGTGCCCGCTCGGCGCCTGCTGCCCCTGGCCGATGATCTCCTCGACCTGCTGGCGGACCCCTTCGAGAGAGATGCCGAGGCTCTCCAGAGCCTTGGCGGCGACGCCCTCGCCCTCGTGGATCAGGCCGAGCAGGATGTGCTCTGTCCCAATGTAGTTGTGGTTGAGCATCCGGGCCTCTTCTTGGGCCAGGACGACAACCCGTCGCGCTCGGTCGGTGAACCGCTCGAACATGCCCTCGTGCTCCTCACGTGCCGTGCGCCAATGCTGAGCTTGTCTCAACAGCTGGCGGGCCAGCGCACGGGCATCGGTGATACCCGTGCTGTAACTCTATCGCCGCTGAGAGGCTCCGCCGGGCCCTCGCGCCCCTTGGAAACGATCCGCAACGTTGATTTAGCCAACTTCGCACGCTCAGCGGCTGTTCCCCCACCCGAACGTGTACGCGTACAGCGAAATCCTGCCGATCCACAGCCTGTGGACAACCCGGTCCACTCCTGTGGATAACCGTAGTGAGTGCGTGGACGGCCCGGCGGTCAAACACGGAGAGGGCGCGCCGACCACGTGGTCGGGGCGCCCTCTCCGAGGCCGAACCGGGATCAGGCCCGGCCGGGACCCTTCTGGTGGAACTCGTCCACGATCTCCTGCGGGATACGGCCACGGTCGGAGATGTCCTTGCCCGACTTCTTGGCCCACTCCCGGATCGCCTTGTTCTGCTCGCGGTCGGCGGTCGCCCCGCCCCGGCCACGCGCCGCGCGACCACCTACCACGACGCCACCCCGGGCCACCTTCGTCCCGGCCTTCACGTAGGGCTCGAAGACCTCCCGCAATTTCGCGGCGTTCTTCTCCGAGAGGTCGATCTCGTACTGAATGCCGTCGAGCGCAAACTTCACGGTCTCGTCGGCGTCAACACCGTCGATGTCATCGACCAGCTTGTGAATGATCTGCTTGGCCACGCGCGGTTATCCTCCCGAACACAGGTTCTCTCCCCAGCAATGGGAGAACAATAACGCCAGGGGCGCATCACCCGTCAATGGCGGGGTGGACAAATACGGGAGGGCTACTCCGGGCGCACCAACGGGAAGAGGATCGTTTCCCGAATGCCCAGCCCGGTCAGCGCCATCAACAGCCGGTCGATTCCCATTCCCATGCCACCGGACGGCGGCATTCCGTACTCCATGGCACGGAGGAAATCCTCGTCCAGCTGCATCGCCTCGGCGTCGCCACCGGCCGCGAGCAGGGACTGGGCGTGGAACCGCTCGCGCTGGATCACCGGGTCCACCAACTCGGAATAGGCGGTGGCGAGTTCGAATCCACCGACGTACAGGTCCCACTTCTCGGTGAGGCCCGGGGTGGTCCGGTGCGGGGCGGTGAGCGGAGCGGTCTCCTCCGGGAAGTCCCGGACGAAGGTGGGCGCCCGCAGGTCGTCCGCCACCAGGTGCTCGAAGAGTTCCTCGGCCAGCTTTCCGGCGCCCCACTTCGGGTCCACCGAGAGCTGGACCTTCTCCGCGTACCGCTGGAGCTGCGCGAGGTCGGTCCGAATGGTCACCTCCTCGCCGAGCGCCTCCGAGATCGCGCCGAAGAGGGTGACCTGCGCCCACTCGCCGCCCAGGTCGATCTCGGTGCCGTCGTGGTGGGTGACCACGTGCGAACCGGAGACGGCGACCGCGGCCTCCTGAATCCACTCCCGGACCTGCACCTGCATGACGTTGTAGTCGGCATACGCCTGATACGCCTCGAGCATGGCGAACTCCGGAGAGTGCGTGGAGTCCATGCCCTCATTCCTGAAGTTCCGGTTGATCTCGAAGACCCGCTCGATGCCGCCGACCACGGCTCGCTTCAAAAACAGTTCCGGAGCGATCCGCAGATAAAGATCGGTATCGAGTGCGTTGCTGTGCGTCACAAACGGGCGGGCCGCCGCGCCACCGTGCAGCAACTGCAACATCGGCGTTTCCACCTCGAGATAATTCCGGCGGAACAGCGACTCGCGCAGGCTGCGGACCACCGCGGCGCGCGAACGCACCACGTCACGCGCCTGCGGGCGCACGATGAGATCGACATAACGCTGCCGCACCCGGGTCTCCTCGGAAAGCGGCTTGTGCGCGACCGGGAGCGGCCGCAGCGCCTTGGCGCTCATCCGCCACTCGTCAGCGAGAACCGACAGCTCGCCGCGCCGGCTGCTGATCACCTCGCCGGTGACCGCGACCAGGTCGCCGAGGTCGACCACGCCCTTCCAGTCGGCCAGCGCCTTCTCCCCCACCTTGTCCAGCGAGAACATCGCCTGGATCTCGCTGCCGTCACCGGCGCGGAGCGTGGCGAAGCACAGCTTGCCGCCGTTACGCACGAAGATCACCCGGCCGGTGATCGACACCTTGTCGCCGGAGGCGGTGTCGGTCGGCAGGTCCGCGTAACGGGCACGGATATCGGCGATCTCGTCGGTCCGCGGGACCTCGACCGGGTAGGGCGGCACGCCCTCGGCGAGCAACCGGTCCCGCTTCGACCGGCGGACCCGCATCTGCTCGGGAAGGTCCTCGGCGGGGTCGATCGCTGGCGTGTTCTGCTCGGTCACGGCAAGACTTCCTGTGTAGGTCTGAGCTGGGGCCCTGAAAGCCTACTCAGCCGAGTTCAGACGTTCCGCTCATATACCATCCGCAGCCCGATCAGCGTGATCATCGGCTCGTGCGCGGTGATGGTGCGGCACTCCTCCTTCACCACCCAGGCCAGGCCGCCGGTGGCGATGACCGCGCGGACCGGGCCGATCTCCTCGATCATCCGCTCGACGATCCGGTCCACCTGCCCGCCGAAGCCGAAATAGAGGCCGGCCTGCAGGCACTCCACCGTGTTCTTGCCGATCACCGAACGCGGCTTGATCGGCTCCACCTTGCGCAACTGGGCGGCGCGGGCCGCGAGCGCGTCGAAGGAGATCTCGATCCCCGGAGCGAACGCCCCGCCGAGGAACTCGCCCTTCGCGCTGATCAGGTCGAAGTTGGTGGTGGTGCCGAAGTCGACCACGATCGACGGTCCGCCGTAGAGAGTGTGCGCGGCCAGGGTGTTGACCACCCGGTCGGCGCCCACCTCCTTGGGGTTGTCGATGGCCAGCTGCACACCGGTCTTCACCCCCGGCTCGACGATCACGTTGGGCAACTCGCCGTAGTAGCGCTTCAGCATGGTGCGCAGGTTGCGCAGCGCGGCCGGCACGGTCGAACAGGCCGCCACCCCGGTGATCTCCACGGCGTCGCCGGCGAGCAGGCCACGGATCTTCAGGCCCAGCTCGTCGGCGGTCGAGGCGGCATCGGTCTTGATCCGCCAGTTGTGCACCAGCTTGTCGCCGTCGAACGTCGCCAGCACGGTGTTGGTGTTGCCGATGTCAATGCAGAGCAGCACGCCAGGCCCCTAAGAGTCAAAATCAAGACCCCTATTTTGTACGCGGCGCGGCGCGCCCCCGCGTCAACGGGGACGGAGGTCCAGGGCGATGTCGAGAATCGGCGACGAGTGGGTCAGCCCACCCACCGACAGATAGTCCACCCCGGTGGCGGCGTAGGCGGCCGCCGTCTCCAGCGTCAGGTTGCCGGTCGCCTCCAGCTCGACCCGGTCGCCGACCGCACCGACCACCTCGGTCAGCAGCTCAGGCGACATGTTGTCGCAGAGCAGGAAGTCCGCCCCGGCCGCCACCGCCTCCTCCGCCTCGGCCAGCGTGGTCACCTCGACCTGCACCGCCACGTCCGGGAAGGTGGCCCGCACCAACTCGTACGCGGCCGTGATGCTGCCCGCCGCCAGCTTGTGGTTGTCCTTGATCATGGCGACGTCGTACAGGCCCATGCGCTTGTTGGTGCCGCCACCGGCACGGACCGCGTACTTCTCCAGCACCCGCAGGCCGGGGGTGGTCTTACGGGTGTCCAGCACCGTGGCGCCGGTGCCCTCCAGCCGATCCGCCCACCGGCGGGTGTGAGTGGCGACGCCGGACATCCGGCACAGCAGGTTGAGGGCGGTGCGCTCGGCGGTCAGCAGCGCCCGGGTGGGGCCCGTGATCACCGCGAGCACGTCGCCACGACGGACCCGGTCGCCGTCGGACACGATCGCCTCGAAGGTGGCCGCCCCCGCCGACGTGACAGCGAAGACCTCGGCCGCCACCAGCAGGCCGGCCACCACGCCGTCGGCGCGGGCCACCAACTCGGCGGTGTCGGTCTGGTCGGCCGGGATGGTGGACTCGCTGGTCACGTCCCGGGGCGGGGTGCCGAGGTCCTCGGCCAGCGCGGTCAGCACGATCCGCTGCACCTCGAGAAGATCGAGTCCCAGGTCGGCCACGGCGGCGTGGTCGTCGGGAAGCGGCTCGGCCGGGGAGAGCGTGCCGCTGTCGGGAACCTGCGAATCAGTCATGCTGTGCCTCCCGGCCCTTGCTTCGCTGCGGTGCAGTCGATCACGCTGTGCCTCCCTGGGCGTGCTCTCCCGGCCCTTGCTTCGCCGCGGTGCAGTCGATCACGCTGTGCCTCCCTGGGCGTGCTCTCCCGGCCCTTGCTTCGCCGCGGTGCAGTCGATCACGCCATCTCCTCGAAGGTCTGGGTCAGGGCGCCGTCGGGCGCGACGGCGTTGAGCAGGTGGCCGCGCCACTCGTCGGCGGCGGCCGGGTGGTCCTCACGCCAGTGGCAGCCGCGGGTCTCCCGGCGGGTCCGGGCCGACGCCACCAGCGCGGCGGAGACGGTCAGCAGGTTGGTGGCCTCCCAGGCGGCGGTGCTGGGGTGGGACCGCTGCTCGGCGAGACGGGTCAGCTCCTTGGCCGCGGTGTCCAGCGAGTCGGCGGAGCGCAGCACCCCGGCGCCGCGGGTCATGGCACGCTGCAACTCGGTGCGGATGGCCGGGTCGGCGACCCAGGCCGGGCCGGTGGCCGAGGTGCGGGCCGGTTCGGCCTGCGGGGGCAGCTCGCGGGCGATGTCGTCGGCGATCCGCCGGGCGAAGACCAGACCCTCCAGCAGCGAGTTGCTGGCCAGCCGGTTGGCGCCGTGCACGCCGGTGCAGGCGACCTCGCCGCACGCGTACAGGCCGTCGATGCTGGTGCGGCCGTGCAGGTCGGTGCGTACGCCACCGGAGGCGTAATGGGCGGCCGGCGCGACCGGGATCAGGTCGGTGGCCGGATCGACGCCGTCGCCGCGGGTGGACGCCATGATGGTCGGGAAGCGGCTCTCCAGGAACTCCCGGCCCAGGTGCCGCGCGTCCAGGTAGACGTGGTCGGCGCCGGTGGCCCGCAGCACCCGGTAGATGCCCTTGGCGACCACGTCGCGGGGCGCCAGTTCGGCCAGCTCGTGCTGCCCGACCATGAACCGGGTGCCGGACTCGTCGACCAGGTGGGCGCCCTCGCCGCGCAGCGCTTCCGAGATGAGCGGGCGCTGCACCGAGTCGGTCTGGGAGGTCATGAAGGACGTGGGGTGGAACTGCACGAACTCGACGTCGGTGACCTCGGCGCCGGCCCGCAGCGCGAGCGCCACGCCGTCGCCGGTGGAGACCGACGGGTTGGTGGTGGAGGAGAAGATCTGGCCCATCCCGCCGGTGGCCAGCACCACGGCCCGGGCCAGGACCGCGCCGACGCCGTCCTCGGTGCCCTCACCGAGCACGTGCAGGGTGATGCCGCACGCCCGGCCGTCGGCGGAGCGCAGCAGGTCGAGCACGAGCGCGTGTTCGACGCGGCGGATCCACGGGTCGCGGCGGACCGCGGCGTGCAGGGCGCGCTGCACCTCGGCGCCGGTCGCGTCGCCGCCGGCGTGCACGATCCGGTCGGCGCGGTGACCGCCCTCGCGGGTCAGCATGAGCGAACCGTCCGGGTTGCGGTCGAACTCGGCGCCCCGGCGGATCAGCTCCCGGATCCGGGCCGGGCCCTCCTCGACGAGCACGCGCACGGCCGCCGGGTCGCAGAGCCCCACCCCGGCGATCTCCGTGTCGTACGCGTGAGCCTGCGGCGAGTCCAGCGGATCGAGCACGGCCGCGATCCCGCCCTGCGCCCACCGGGTCGACCCGTCGTTGATGTTGACCTTGGTGACGACCGTGACGTGCAGGCCCTGTTCCCGCAAGTAGAGAGCCGCGGTCAACCCGGCGATACCGGATCCGACCACGACGACGTCGGTGGTCTCGGTCCAGCCTGGCTCGGCGGCGGCGAGCCGGCGGGGCAGCGCCGGTAGATCGGCGAGAGGTGACATGTGTTTCAGTACACTCCGCCCCTACGGACCCGTCGCGCCGGGGGCACCGTCAGTGGTCATCGTTACTTGTACTGGACCGGAAGGACCTTCGTCCCCTTGCCCTTGAGCGACGAGGTCAATTCGGCACCGTCCAGCCACAGGTAGCAGCGGACCCCGTGATCGCCCTGCGCCCACACGTCGGCGTTGCCGGGCAGCGACACCACCCCGGTGCGGTATCGCAGGTTGCCGTCGACCGGCACCCCCACGTAGGAGGCGGCCACCGTACGGCAGCCGTCGTGGAACTCCTCCCAGGCCGCGTCGCCCTTCGGGTAGGAGACCTTGGCCGGCGCGGTCCAGATCCCGGCGAACTCGGCGTTGTGCTTGTCGGCGCATTCGGTGGGCGGCATCGTGCTGATCGCCCCGGCGTCGTCGAGTTCGATGGCGTAGCAGGTCAGCAGCAGGTCGGAATCCTTGGCGGCGAGCGCGCCGCGTACGGTGCCGGAGCGCTGTGCCAGGGCGCCGTCGTCCTCTATCGAGTCGAGCTCGACCACCTCGCACCGGAACCAGCGGGCCCCGCCGCTCCACGCGGCGGGCGAGGGATGGGTGACGCCGATCCAGAGCCGGGCGTGACGCCAGGGGCCGCCCACGTACTCGGTGGTCTTCTCGTCGCACGTCCGGTAGGCGGCGCGGGCGCCGGCCGAGGTGCCGGCCGGTGGTTCGGCGGCCTCGCTCGCGGGCGCGGTGTATTCGCCGACGTGCACGGTCTCGGTGCGGTGCTCGACGGCGCAGTCGACCTCTTCGTACGTGGCGCGCGGCCCGGAGACGGCGAAGTTGGAGAGGTGGCAGGTCTGGGCGGACGGCACGAAGCCGGTGGCCGGGGCCATCGCTCCCCAGTCGTTGGTCAGGTCGCCGTCGACGTCTCCGCCGGTGCCGCAGGCGCCGACGCACAGCAGGGCGGCGGCCGTGGCGGCGATTCCGGGGGTGCGCGGACGGAATCGCATGAGCCGTGCCTCCCGAGCAGCCCGGTGACCGTATCCGATTTGCCGACTATATGGGCATCGGAGCCGCTCGGGAGGACGGATCCGCCAAAGAGCTACCCGACAGCCCGGGCCAGATCGCCGCGCACCAGGTCACCGGCCATGCCGGCAACGGCCTCGGCCGGGTCCGCGCCCAGCTCGATGACCCGGTTGGCGGCGTCCACGTGCACGACCCTCGGCTGGTAGGCGCGCGCCTCGGCGTCGTCCATCTGCCCGTACGAGATCAGGATGACCAGGTCGCCCGGATGCACCAGATGCGCGGCCGCCCCGTTGATGCCGATCACGCCGCTGCCCCGCTCCCCGGGGATCACGTACGTCTCCAGCCGCGCCCCGTTCGTCACGTCGACGATCGCTACCTGCTCACCGGGAATCAGATCGGCCGCCTCGAGCAGATCCAGGTCGACGGTGACCGAACCGACGTAGTGCAGGTCGGCCTGCGTCACGGTGGCCCGGTGAATCTTCGACTTGAGCATGGTCCGAAGCATCAGGCGATCTTCTCCAGGGTCAGCGGAACGTTGTCGATGAGCCGGGTGGCGCCGACCCGGGCCGCCACCAGCAGGCGGGCCGGGCCCTCGTCCGGGACCGGTCCGAGGTCCGGGCCGGTCAACTCCAGGTAGTCCACGCGTACCCCCGGCTCGTCCGCCAAGATCTTGCGGGCGACGGCCAGGACCGACGCGGGATCGCGCCGCGCGGCCCCCTCGCGCAGAGCGTGGGACAGGGCCAGAGCGGATCGCCGCTGGTCCGGCGAAAGATACCGGTTACGGCTGGAAAGGGCGAGACCATCCTCTTCCCGTACGGTGGGGACGCCCACGATCTCGACCGGCAACTCCAGGTCGCGCGCCATCCGGCGGACCAGCGCCAACTGCTGGAAGTCCTTCTCCCCGAAACAGGCGACCCCGGCCCGGGTGAGCATCAGCAGCTTCTCGACCACCGTGAGCATCCCGGAGAAATGGCCGGGACGGCTCGCGCCCTCCAGGATCTCGCCGAGCGGGCCCGGGTGCATGGTGATCGACGGCTGCCCGTGCGGGTAGACGTCGTCCCGGCTCGGCGCGAACACCAGGTCCGCGCCCTCGGCCCGGCAGGCGGCCAGATCCTCGTCGAGGGTGCGCGGGTACTTCTCGTAGTCCTCGTTCGGCCCGAACTGGAGCGGGTTCACGAAGATCGTCACGACCACGTAGGGGCAGCGTTCCCGGGCCACCCGCATCAACTGCCGGTGCCCCTCGTGCAGAGCGCCCATCGTCATCACGACGGCGATCTCACCGGGCACGGCGTCCAGGGCCGTCGCCAGCTCACCCCGGGTGTGCACCAGAGTCGTCATGCCGTCCCCCATTTCGCGCGCTCTGCGGGCCCCTGCTTCGCCACGGTACGGCCGGTCGCGGGATGCCCCGCCCCGGCGCGGGCCAGCACGTCGAGCAGCGCGGTGGCGTCCCGCGGGCGCAGCCGGCCCGAGGTGATCGCCCGGTCCGCGGTGCGCCGGGCCATCGCCAGGTAAGCCGGCACCGCCTCGGCCGGCATCCGGTCCAGGTGCTTGCCGACCGTGCCGGCGTCACCGCGGGAGACCGGGCCGGTCAGAGCGTCGTCACCCATCCGCAGCGCGTTCTCCAGCGCCGCCGTCAGCAGCGGGGCCAGCACCCGGCCGGGCTCGCCCACCCCCGCCGCGCGCAGCACGTCGGCAGCCTCGTTGACCAGGGTGACCAGGTGGTTCGCGCCGTGGGCGAGAGCCGCGTGGTAGACCGGGCGGGACTCCTCGGCGATCCACTCGGGCACGCCACCCAGGTCGGCCACCAGCCGGGTGGCGAACGCCCGGTCCGGCGCCGTCACCCCCCAGGCGATACCGGGAAGCCGGTCCAGGTCGGAGTCCGCGCCGGTGAAGGTCATCGCGGGGTGCAGGGCCATGCCGTTCACATCGCCCAGAACCGCGAGTCCGTGAGCCCCTGAGGTGTGCGCCACCGCCTGGCCCTCGTGCAGCGCCCCGGTCCGGGACAGGCCGGCGACCACCCCGGCGAGCGTGTCATCCGGAACGGCCAGCAGCAGCAGATCGGTGGCCGCGCGAGCCACCTCGTCAGCGGGACGGATCGCGGCGCCCGGCAGCAGGCGGGCGGCTCGCTCACGGGAGGCGGCCGAGACGGCCGCGGCGGCGACCACCCGGTGGCCGGCCGCGTTCAGAGCGGCGCCCAGCACGGCGCCGACCCGGCCGGCGCCCACGACGCCGACGGTCAAAGAATTCATCTGGATCCAGTCCTCGTGTAATGGGGTACCGGTCGGCGTCAGTATGCGCCGCGTTCACACATCCGTAGCAACCACCTGTGAAGTACCGCACGGCCCTCGAGAAGCGTGTCCACCGTCACCTATCGACGCCACACCACCGGGTTCAGGCGCTGTCGCGACCTTTCATGGCCGGGCTCCGTTTCTCGCCGCCGGCTTTTCTTTTCCGTACGCGCGACCTCGTCCCGCCTTTCGGACCGTCCCGACTGTTCGATGCCGGCTCGCTGCCCACTCCAGCCTGTGCCGCGCCCACCGGGCTGAGATCGGTGGTCCCGCAGGCCGGCCGACTGCCCACGCACTCGTCTGCCGCCGCTCCTGGCCAACCCCTGGCCGGCCCCAGATCTGCCTCACGGGACCTGAGACCGGCCCCGAGAACCACCCGGGCCTGGACAGTCTTGGGCGACCGGCGGCTGGATCTCAGGGTTGACTCACGGGGCAGGAGACAGCTTTGAGATCCAGCCGGGAATCAGCCCGGCGCGGGCGCTACGGCCCGGTGTGGCAGGTGGCCGCGGTCGCCCACGGCGGTACGGGTAGGCGTACGAAAGGATGGTTTTGATCTGAAGGGTTTCGGGATGGCTATCGGGTGGCGGACGGCGATGCGGGCCGCGCTGTATGGCAGTGATGGGTTCTTCGTGCGGACAGACGAGAGGCCAAGCGATCACTTTCGGACCAGCGTGCACTCGTCGCCGCTGTTTGCCGGTGCCGTCGCGCGGCTCGTTCAGTGGATGGACGAGGCGCTCGGTCATCCGGCGGCATTCGATCTGGTGGATGTGGGCGCCGGGCGCGGGGAGCTGATCACCGCGCTGCTCCGGACGCTGCCGGAGGAGCTGGCCGGGCGGGTGGTGGCCACCGCGGTCGAGGTCGCGCCCCGCCCGGAAGGACTGGATCCGGCGGTGCGGTGGCGGCGTGATGTCCCGGAGGGTGTCACCGGGCTGCTGGTGGCTACCGAATGGCTGGACAACGTGCCGCTCGACGTGCTGGAGACGGACGGGGACGGACGACTGCGGAAGGTGCTCGTGGACCCGGCGACAGGCGCCGAGTCGCTCGGCGCGGAAGCCGACCCGGCTGATCGTTCATGGACAAGCCGCTGGTGGCCGCAAGCGGGCCGCGTCGAGGTGGGCCGGCACCGGGACGTGGCGTGGGCGGACGCGGTCGGAGCGATCGAGCGTGGCGCGGCACTGTGCGTTGACTACGGGCACGTGAAGGCGGAGCGGCCGGCCTTCGGGACGTTGACCGGATTCCGGCAGGGACGGCAGGTTCCGCCGGTGCCGGACGGCGGCTGTGACGTCACGGCGCACGTGGCGATGGACTCGGTGGCCGCGGCGACCGGCCTTCCCCATCGGATGCTCCGGCAGCGGGAGGCGCTGCGGGCCCTCGGCGTGGACGGTTCCCGGCCGCCGCTGGAGATGGCCTGGACCGACCCGGGCGGCTATCTGCGGGCGCTCTCCGCAGCCGGTGCGGCCGCCGAGTTGACCGACCCGGCCGGACTCGGCGGACACTGGTGGCTCTGGCACAGCGTCGGTCTCGGCGACCATGGCACGATGCTCTGGTGACCCCATCCGACAGCGGACCGACGGCATGACCATGCGGGAGATGACAGTAGGCACCGGCGCCGGCCTGGACACGGCCGACATGGTGCTCAACATCGGGCCGCAGCACCCGTCCACGCACGGTGTGCTAAGGCTCAAGCTGACCCTCGACGGCGAGCGGGTGGTCGCCTGTGAGCCGATCGTCGGCTACATGCACCGGGGCGCCGAGAAGCTGTTCGAGGTGCGCGACTACCGGCAGATCATCATGCTGGCGAACCGGCACGACTGGCTGTCGGCCTTCTCCAACGAGCTGGGCGTGGTCCTCGCCGTCGAGCGGCTGATGGGCATCGAGGTGCCGGAGCGCGCCACCTGGCTGCGGATGGCCCTCGCCGAGTTGAACCGGGTGCTCAACCATCTGATGTTCCTCGGCTCCTACCCGCTGGAGATCGGCGCGATCACGCCGATGTTCTACGCCTTCCGCGAGCGGGAGACGTTGCAGGCGGTGATGGAGGAGGTCTCCGGTGGCCGCATCCACTACATGTTCAACCGGGTCGGCGGCCTGAAGGAGGAGATCCCGGCCGGGTGGACCAAACGGGCCCGGCAGGCGGTCGCCGCGGTCCGGCGGCGGATGCCCGACCTCGACCGGGTCATCCACCGCAACGACATCTTCATGGCCCGCACCGTCGGGATCGGGGTGCTCAGCGCCGCGGACGCGGCCGCCTACGGCGCCTCCGGGCCGGTCGCCCGGGCCAGCGGACTGGACTTCGACGTACGCCGGGACGAGCCCTACCTCTTCTACGGGGAACTGGCCGTTCCGGTGGTGACGCGTACCTCCGGGGACTGTCACGCCCGCTTCGAGGTGCTGTTGGAGCAGGTGTACGTCTCCCTCGACCTGATCGACGCCTGCCTCGACCGGGTGGACCGGATCGGCGGCCCGGTCAACGTGCGGCTGCCGAAGGTGGTCAAGGCGCCGGAGGGGCACACGTACGCCTGGACCGAGAACCCGCTCGGGGTGAACGGCTACTACCTGGTGTCCCGCGGCGAGAAGACGCCGTGGCGGCTCAAACTGCGGACCGCCTCCTACGCCAACGTGCAGGCGCTGGCCACGCTCATCCCCGGCTGTCTGGTCCCCGACCTGATCGCCATCCTCGGCTCGATGTTCTTCGTGGTCGGGGACATCGACAAGTGACCGGTCACCAGTTCTCCTGGTTGCTGTAACCGGGGTAGCTCGCGAAGTCGGCGAGAGTGCCGACGTTGGTGTCGTTCGCGGACGGGCGGTGGCGGCGGGCCTTGTAGTCGGAGGTGGGCTCCTCGTAGCCGTTCGCTCCGGCGTACCCGTCGGTGGCGCCGAAATCGCCGTCGGGGGATTCCGGGCGGCCGTACTGCGGGCCCGGCCGGACGGCCGCGGCGGCGCGAGCCGGTACCGGTGGCGCGATCATGCCGTTCGGGCCGGGCGGGACGATCCCCCCGTTCGGGCCGGGCGGAACGACCGCGGCGGCGGCGCGGGGCCTCGGCATCGGGGCGGCGGGCGCGACCGGGGACATGGGCACCGCGGCCGCCGCCGCAACAGGTGGCATGGGCACCGCGGCCGCCGCCGCGACGGGTGGCATGGGCACCGCGGCCGCCGCCGCGACGGGTGGCATGGGCACCGCGGCCGCCGCCGCGACGGGTGGCATGGGCACCGCTGCCGCCGCCGCGGCTACTCGGGCCACCGAAGCAGTGCCCGCGTTGGGCTGCGGGATCGGCGCGCTCGCCCGGCCGGCCGGGGCGTTTCGGGCGGGCGAGACCGGCTGGACGATGCCGGGCACCGAGGCACGGCCGTTGGTCGGCTGCGGCACGAAGTCCTGCTGGTATTCGCCGTACCCGGCCTGATCGCCGTAACCGCCCTGGCCGTAATCGCCCTGGTCATAGGCGTTCTGGTCATAGCCGGTCTGGTCATAACCGGTCTGTTCGTAGGCTGACTGGTCGTAGGCGGCCTCGTCGAATCCGGCCTCGTCGAATCCGGGTGGCGCCCCGAACTCGGCGGCGCCCGGCGAGACCGGCTGCGGAACGAGGTCGGCGTGCGCGAACTCCGGCTGCGACTCGAAGCCGGGCTGGTGCACGAACTGCGGGCGGCGTCCGTAGTCGGTCTGCGGCGCGAACTCCGGCTCCGGCTCGAACCCGCCACCGTAGACGGGCTCCGGCGGCACGGCGACCTGGGCCCGGCCGCCCGGCGTGCGCATCGGCAGCGGCGGCCGTGGTTCGGCGGGGGCGGGGGCGGCTGTGGGTGCGGCGAATTCGGCCCGCAACTCCCGCCGCAACGCCTCGACCTCTTCCGCGACCCGGTCCTCGACGTCCATCCGGAGCAACACCGGATCGCTGCGAACCAGCACCGACGCGCCGATCAGCACGACACTGACCGCGATCAGCACGACCGCGAACCGGACCGAGTTCGAGTTGCCACCGATCAGCACGACGGCGGCCGCCATCGGGGCGAGAACCACTCCCGCCCAGACGAGGCCACGCAGCAGCCGTGTGCTGTGTCCTTGTGAGTCTCGTTCCGGCATGGCCGGAGATGTTACCGAGAGTGCGCCCGCGAACAAACCGCCCATCGGTGTGTGGATTTCGGGTGCGGTTCGCACCCGAAATCCACACACCGGGTTGTGCCAGCGGGCGGCGTGCCGGACGCCGGTCTCAGCAGGCGCCAACCGCCGCCCGCCGCGGCCGCAGCGGGCAACCGGCGGACGCCGAAACCGGCAGGGCAGCCCGCCGGACACCGAGCTCAGCGGGCAGCGCGCCGGACACCGAACTCAGCGGGCGGCGCGCCCGACACCGAACTCAGCGGGTGCCGCGCCCGACACCGAACTCAGCGGGTGCCGCGCCAGCCGCCGAGGGAGGCCAGGCCGACGATCCAGCCGACGAACAGCCCGTACTGGGCGCCGGCGCCGGCCGCGTTGAAGGCGCCGAGCAGCGACGGATTGCTCAGGAACAGGGTGGCCAGCAGTGCGGCGAACCCGCCGGCGAAGATGTACGCGGCCCAGCCGGCGAAGAACTGGCTGATCGTGCCGCGGGCCCGGGCCAGCTGTGAGCCGGGCAGCAGGACGAGGAAGAGCGCGGTCAGCACGACCACCAGGATCGCCTTGAGGTCACCGACGATCACGTCACGCAGTGAGTCGTCGGTGTCGAAACTCCAGTGCGGCCAGGCCAGCAGCCGCAGCCACCAGCCCCCCGCGGTGCCGGGGGACGTGTTCTCCTGCGCCCAGTCGGCGTACCAGGGGCTGCCGAAGACGAGGACGAGTATCAGCGCGGCAAGAGTGCCCGCACCGGGTGCGGTCTTGTACCGATTACCGAGAGCCATGTCCCCGCGATTTCCCGCGGCGGCAGGGTTTTCAAACGACGAACGTCACTGTTTGCTCAGGTAGTCGATGAACGCGGCACGCAGCAGCGGCTCTTGCGGACCGAGGTCGCGGCCCTCGAACTCCCGCCAGAGGGCGACCGCCTCGTCGACCGTGGGCCCGATCGAGTGGGGCGCCCCGTCCAGCGAGGCGGCGTCACCGGCGTCCGGCAGGTGCCGCAGCACCTGCCAGAAGAAGGCGATGTCGTGTCTTGCCCGTGCCTTGGCGAAGGCCTGCTCGCGCAGGGCCTCGGTGGGCAGTGCGTCCAGTTCGGCAAAGCTGGGCAAGGTCATGTCCGAAAGCATAGGTCAGCGGGTGACGCCCCACGGGGGTCATCCCCAACGGTCGCTGCGCGGCGCGGGGGTGGCCGGCGAGTTCCAGGTCTCCGGCAGTGTGGGCGACCAGGCGGTGCCGTTGGACGCCGCGGCGTTCCACTCCTCGCCGGCCGCCGGTTGGTACGGGGCGCCGAACGACTCGACGAACCGGGTCACGACGAGGCCGGCCGTGAAGACCGCCGCGGCGATCGCGAACAGGGCGATCTGGAGGTCGAGACGGTCGGAGTACTCCAGGAAGAGGGTCAGCGCGGTCACCGCGAACAGGGTGCCGAAGATGCCGCCGCGCCGCCCGTACGCGCTGGTGCCGGCGAGCAGGGCCAGGCCGAGCGCGATGCCGGTCCACTCGAGGCCGGTGTCCGGCTGGATCGGGCCGTCCGCCTGGGTGGCGAACAGCACGCCGGCGCCGACCGCGAAGAGCGACGAGATGATCAGGGCGAACACGGCCGGGACGGCGGCGGCGACACCGCGACGGCGGGCCGGGTCGCCGACCGGGCGCATCCGGCCGACGAAACGGCGGATCGGGCCGATCGCGCCGATCGCGCCGCCCAGCACGGCGAGCAGCGCGAAGCCGCCGAAGAACAGAAACGCCTTACCGGTCGGGTCCCAGTCGCCCTGCACGACGACCGGTGCGGGCCGCATCTGGATGTAGACGATGACGCCGAACCCGGCGGCCAGGGTGGCGGCCCAGCCGGGAACGTGCAGCACGACCACCAGGGCGGCGACCAGGAGCGCGCCGGCGGCCGCGATGATCAGCGCCGGGACGAGGGC
Organism: Actinoplanes sp. NPDC049802; assembly: GCF_040656595.1. Classification (NCBI taxonomy): domain Bacteria; kingdom Bacillati; phylum Actinomycetota; class Actinomycetes; order Micromonosporales; family Micromonosporaceae; genus Actinoplanes; species Actinoplanes sp. NPDC049802. The sequence continues at coordinate 36,801 of NZ_JBFAMR010000060.1, read as the reverse complement.
CTTGGCCACGCCCTCGTCGCCGTTCTCCGCGTACTGGAAGGCGGCGGCCAGGGCGATCGGGCCGAGGGCGAGGTTCGGCACTCCGGCCCGCAGGGTGAGCCCGGCGCCGAGGGTGAGCAGGCCGATCGCGGCGCCGGTGACCAGCAGCGCGTCCAGGGCGGGACGCTGGAGGGCGGCCGCGTCCTCCCGGTTCAGCAGGAATCCGAGGACGCCCGCGGCGACCAGCAGCATGACCTCCCAGCCGAGGTGGATGCCGAGCCGGTCGCGGCCGTCGTCGGTCACGGCCGGGATGGCGCCGGTGGTGGTCACCGGGCTCCGCAGGGACTGGTCGAGGGTGTCGCCGACGGTGTCGTCGTACTGCACCCGGCGCCGGTAGGCGGCCGGATCGGTCTCGGTCGTCTCGTCACCGGGCCGGCGGAAGGTGGTGTCGTCGTACGCCATGATCCGCGCCTCCTTACGCCTCCACGAGCGGTTCGAGGCGCACGCTACTCCGGCTGTGTGCCGCCCGCCGCAAAGCATACGGAAACGAGATGGCCTCAGTTCAGAGGCCAACTCACGTCGAAGATCATCGACGGCTTGTCAACGGCGATTCACTTCGTCGTCCTCCCGGTCCGGGCGGTCCGGGACCCGGCAGGCGCGCTCCAGCCAGAGCGCCGCGGCGATCAGCGCGACGGCGGCGGCGAGGGTGGTCACCGCGACCGGCACGTTGGAGGCGGCTTCCTCGGTGGTCTCCAGCAGCAGTCCGACGAGCAGGCCACCGGTGAACCCCGCGGACAGGGCGCCGACCAGGGAGGACGCCTTGGCGAGAGCGGCATACCGGGCGACGGCCAGCGGCTGGACCGGCGGCGCCCCCGGTTTGCGCTGGATCCGGGCGCTGGTGCTCTGCGCCAGGTAGGCCTCGGCGACGGCGAGCACGCCCAGCACGCCCGCGCCGGTCCAGGGCAGCGGTGATATGTGGTAGAAGAGGTCGTTCGTGGAGATCAGCAGCCAGCCCGCCGCCGCGGCCGCCAGTGCGGCCACGATCAGCGCCGACGCGCTGGTCGGCCGGAGCGACGGATCGGTCCGGCGCGAGGGGTCGTTGCCCGGGTTGACGCTCACTCCATCGACTCTAACGACAAGTCCGGGCGGGGCGTGACACCGGCGAGGTCGGCGGCGACGCCGGGCGTGTCCAGCAGCGCGGCGACCGGGCCGTGTCCCGGCAGCTCGGCCCGCGGATCCACGGCCAGCCACGGCGCCAGCACGAAGGCCCGCAGGTGGGCGCGCGGGTGCGGCAGGGTGAGCTCGGGGTCGTCGTCGAGGATCGGGACGCCGTCGGACCGGCGGACCACGATGACGTCGACATCCAGGGTGCGCGGCCCGAATCGTCGCTCCGGGTCACGGACCCGGCCTTCGGCCGCCTCGCACGCGCGTGCCCGCTCCAGCCAGTCGCGCGGGGCCGCGCTCCGATCGTCCACCAGGACCACGGCATTGAGGTACGGCGGTTGCGCGCCGTCTCCCCAAGGGGGCGTCTCGTAGACCCCGGAGACGGCGGTGACACTGTCGCCGAGCATCGCGACGGCGGCCCGCAGGTGGGCGAGCCGGTCACCCAGATTCCCGCCGATGGAGAGGACCGCGCTGGTCATGAACGCCCTCGCCGCAGGGTGACGGCCACGTCGGCGAACTCGTGCGGGATCGGTGCCTGCGGCTTGTGCACGGTCACCTCGGCGGACGCCACCCGCGGGTCGGCGAGGCACACGTCGAGGAGCCGGCCGGCGAGCCGTTCCAGCAGGTTGACCGGCTCGCCGGTGAGCACCGCGACCAGGGCGGTGGCCAGTTCGCCGTAGTGGACGGTGTCGGCCACGTCGTCGCTGCGGGCGGCCGGGCCCAGGTCCAGGTCGAGGGTCACGTCGACCACGAAGTCCTGGCCCTCGGCCCGCTCGAAGTCGTAGACGCCGTGATGGCCGCGGGCCCGCAGGCCGGTCAGCGTGATCCGCCCGGTCATCGCCGCTCCTTCGCTCCGTGACGGATCGCCGGTGCTCCCGTCGCCTGCCAGACGGCGAGCGCGTCGGCGGTCGCCCGTACCTCATGAACGCGCACTCCCCAGGCGCCGGCGGCGACCGCGAGTAGAGAGGTGGCGAGGGTGGCCGCCTCGCGGCCGTCCACCGGCCGCGGTGTGCCGTCCGGCCCGGCGAGCAGGCGGCCCAGGTAGGTCTTGCGACTGGCCGCGAAGAGAACCGGGAAACCCAGATCGACGAGTACGTCGAGACGTGCGCTGAGCGCCCAGTTGTGCTCCGGCAGCTTGGCGAAGCCCAGTCCCGGGTCGAGGACGATCATCGCGGGGTCGACGCCGGCCGCGATCGCGTCGTCGGCGCGGGCCCGCAACTCGTCGCGGACCTCGGTGACGACGTCGCCGTACACCGCCAGCTTCTGCATCTCGCGGGAGTGGCCGCGCCAGTGCATCAGGATCCACGGGCATCCGGCGGCCGCCGCGACCGATGCCATGCCCGGGTCGGCGAGGCCCCCGGAGACGTCGTTGATCACCGCGGCGCCGGCTGTGAGCGCCGCCTCGGCGACCGCCGCACGGGTGGTGTCGATGCTGACCGGTACGCCCTGGGCGAACAACCCCTCGATCACCGGGACGACGCGGGCGATCTCGGTGGCGGCGTCCACACGCTCGGCTCCCGGCCTGGTGGACTCGCCACCGACGTCGATGACGTGCGCACCGTCGGAAAAAAGTGCGATGCCGTGTTGAACCGCGGCGTCGATGCCGGTGTATCTCCCACCGTCAGAGAAGGAGTCCGGCGTGACGTTGAGGACACCCATCACGACCGGGTGATCCCGGCGAAGCAGTTCAGCCCCTGTGAGCTGCGCGTCTGTCGGCGAAGTGGACACACGTGAAGGGTACGGGGCGGCGGTTGTTCGAACACGCGTACGATGGCGTGTAACGAGGATTCACGCACTCCTTCACCTTGGGTAACGAAACGGGCGCTTGTTGCTCGCATGTCCGGGCCGTACTCTTCGGATCTGGGCATCATGAAGTGACCGAAGAGAGCAGAGACGAGCATGGCAGTGCCCGAACGGCTCACTCGACGCGGTGAGTCAGAGGTAGCACCATATGGGCGTTGCCGTACGGCTTCACAACTGCAGTGTGTCCGCACCCCCCACGGACACCGGGAGGTTTACCGATGATCGCCACCGAGATCGCCATCCTGGCCGCCGAGCCAGCGGGCAACATCAACACCGAAGGCATCGTCACCTTCTTCGCGAGCAATATCGCACCGATCCTGCTCGCGGTCCTCGGCGTGATCTTCATCGGCCGGGCCAGCAAGGGCGAGATCTCCAAAGTGCTCACCAGCTCGGCGATCGCGATCGTGGGCCTGGCGTTCATCGCCGGCGCCGCGACGCTGTTCTTCGTCGGCGAGTCGATCATCGACCTGATCTTCAACTGAGATGCGGCTCCGGACCGACGACGACATCTACCGGGCGCGCCTGGTCTATCTCGGCCCGCCCGGCTACACACTGCCCATCCACCTGCCATATGCGCAGTACGGGATGTTCGTCGTACTCGTACCGGTCTTCATGTTCCTGCACTACCTGATCACACTCGAGTTCGACCCGTTCCCGGCCTGGGAGATCGCCCTGGCCATGGTCACCACGTCGTACGTGTTTCGTCACGTCGACCCCGACCGGCCGGCCCGGGCTGTGATCAAGACCGCGCTCACCGACTGGCGCCGCACCCGCGAGCCCGCCGTGGAGCAACGCGATCCCAGACTTGTCGCCACTCGCATCCGGGTTCGGGAGGAGTTGGTATGACCAGTTGCCGGTTCGTCCACGCGCACGAGGTCCACGCATGACCGGAACGTTTCCGCACGGGCATCCCCGAGCGGACGCCTCGTCCCCGGGCAGGCAGAGTAACGGTGTGCGTTCGGACGACTACTCCCGGCCCGGCCCGGCCGACGACGCCGACGAGTTCGTCACCGCGCCCGGGCACGGCGGGGTGGGCGTCTTCCAAGCCCCGCAGCCGGTCCGCCCGCGAGGCTCCGCGATGGACTCCACGCTGGACATCGACTCGCCCTTCCTCGACCTCTTCGGTGGCGCACCCGGTCCCCGATCGGGTGAAGCTCAGCCGATCCCGGCCGCACCGCCCGCTCCTTACACCCCGCCACCGCCGGCGGAGACGTCGCGCGGGTGGAACGGCGCACCCTTCACCCGGGCGCCGGTCGGCCCCGAACCGGACTTCTTCCAGGAGAACGGTCAGGCCCCCGCCCCGGATGTGGACGACGACGAGTGGACCGACTTCGAGGACTGGCCACCGCCGCCCACTCCGGCCGGCCCCGCCGTGGCCCCGCCGGCCGACCCGGTTCCGCTGTGGCAGGCCCCGATGGCGGCCGCGCCCGCCTCCCCGGCGCCGGTCTCCGCCGCACCGGTCTCCGCCGTGCCGATGTCCGCGGCGCCCGTCTCCGCCGAGCCCGCGCCGCTGCCGGTGCCCGTCCCGGAGAAGGCCCCGGCCCGCCGCAAGGAGAAGGCGCCCGCCAAACGCAAGGAGGGCCGCGAGCCGAAACCGGCCCCGGTCCGCGCGCCGAAGTTCAAGTTCAACGACCGTGACCCGTCCGTCGAACTGGCCATCAGCGAGATCGCCGGGCATCTGACGTTCACCCAGAGCACCGTCACCGCGTGGTACCACCTGCCCGAAGTGCGCTGGGCCTTCCGCCCCGACGCCGAACGCGAGGCCCTGCTCAGCGCCATCTCCGAGCAGTACGCCGGACTCGCCGGCTTCCGCCTGCACCTGCGCCGCACCACCCGGCCCTTCCCGGCCGACGAGTGGGCCCGCACCGTCGACTCGTTCACCACCAAACCGCTCGCCGACGTGCACGGCGCCACCTCCTGGTCCGACCACCTGGTCGCGGCGCAACGGCACCTGCTGTCGGTCAACCACGCCGAGGGGCAGACGTACCTGGGCGTGACGTTCGCGCGGCGGTCACTCGGCGACACCTTCTCCGAACGGATCCTGCGAGCCTTCGGGCGCGGCACCTCCGACGGGGAACGGCGCAAACTCGGCCGCACCGTCGAACAGTTCGACGAGGTGCTCAACGCGTTCGGCATGCGCGGCCGCCGGGTCACCCCGCAGGAACTGGAATGGCTGCTCTACCGGTCGGTGGCGCTGTGCATGGCCCCGCCCGGGCTGCTCTCCCCGGTCACCAACGGCCACTGGGAGACCGGCGACCTGCTCGCCCTCACCGAACAGGTCGAGCGCTACCGGACGCCGTACGGTTCGACGGTCAAGCTGGTCAACCGGATGTCCGGGGAGGAACGGCACGTCGCCGTGCTCTCCGTCGGCCGGATGGAACCGCTGGAGATCCCGGAGAAGCACGAGCCGTGGATGCACTTCCACGAACGACTGCCCTGGCCCATGGAAATCTCCTCGCGGATCGACATCCTCGGCTCCGGCAGCTCCTTCAAGAACCTCGAACACCGGCTCCGGATGATCCGATCCCAGCAGCTCGACTACGCCGAACACGGCATCGACGCGCCACCCGAGCTGGAACGGCTCGCCAAACGGGCGCTCGTCATCGGCGACGAGATGACCACCGGACTGCCCGTCGAGTCGGCCCGCGCCCACGGATGGCACCGGATCGCGGTCGGCGGCGCCACCCGCGAGGAGTGCCTCGAACGAGCCCGGCGCCTGATCCAGCTCTACTCGCGGGAGATGCGGATCTCGCTGCAACACCCGAAGAACCAGGACCAGCTGGCCCGCGAGTTCATCCCCGGCGAGCCCATCGCCAACACCGGATATGTACGCCGGATGCCGGTCAAACTGCTCGCCGCAGCCCTCCCACAGGCGGCGTCCACGGTCGGTGACCGGCGCGGAGACCTGATCGGGCGTACCTCGGGGACCTGCCGACGGCCCGTCTTCCTCGACCTGCACTTCCCCATGGAGGTGCGGGAACGCTCCGGGCTCGGCGTCTTCGTCGCCGAACCGGGCGGCGGCAAGTCGACCCTGATGGGCGCCCTCGGCTACCTCAACGCGCGCCGCGGAGTGCAGGTCACCCTGCTCGACCCGTCCGGGCCACTCGCGCGGCTGTGCCAGATGCCGGAGTTGCGGCCGTACTCACGGGTGCTCAACCTGACCGGTTCCGAACAGGGGACGCTCGCGCCGTACTCACTGATCCCGACGCCGGTGCGCTCCGAGTTCCCGACCGGGCCGGCCGGCGACCGGGAGTACGAGATCGCCGTCTCCAACGCGCGGGCCGAGCGGCGGATGCTCGTACAGGACATCTGCTCGATGCTGGTGCCGCCACAGGTCGCCAAGGAGGCCTCCACCGCCACCCTGCTGCGCCACGCGGTGCGACAGGTGCCGGCCGAGGAGACCTCCACGCTGGACGACGTCGTGCGTACCCTCCAGGGTCTTGACGACGACGAGGGCAAGGAACTCGCCAACCTGCTCCTCGACACCGCAGAGATGCCGCTCGCGCTGCTCTTCTTCGGGCACCCGCCGCAGCACCTCCTCGGCGCCGACGCGGCGCTCACCGTCATCACCATGGCCGGCCTGCGACTGCCCGACCTCAAGATCGAGCGAGAGTACTGGTCGGCGGAGGAATCCCTCGCCCTGCCGATGCTGCACACCGCACACCGGCTCGCCGTCCGCCGCTGCTACGGCGGATCGATGTCCTCCCGCAAGATGGTCGGCCTGGACGAGGCCCACTTCATGGAAGGCTGGCGCTCCGGCCGGTCGTTCCTGGTCCGCCTCGCCCGCGACTCCCGGAAATGGAACCTGGCCGCCCTCGTGGCGTCCCAGAACCCCCGCGACATCCTCGGCCTGGACGTGCAGAACCTCGTCTCCACCGTCTTCGTCGGCCGGATCGCCGAAGACCAGGAGATCGCATCCGAGGCGCTCCGGCTCCTGCGGGTGCCGGTCCACGACGGGTACGAGGCGACGCTCGCCTCCCTCTCCCAGATCGACACGTCCTCCCAGCACCGGCTCGGCTTCCGCGAGTTCGTGATGCGGGACGTGGACGGACGCGTCCAGAAAGTGCGCGTCGACGTTTCGTACGTCGACGGGCTGCTCGAACATCTGGATACGACACCGGGTGTGGCACCGCCTACCGTTGTGCCGCTCCCGTCCGACCTGGAGGTTTGAGATGGTGCGGCGGGGGCTGGCGTTCCTCACTACCTTGTTGGTCCTGGTGGTGGCGTCGATCGCTTGGGCGGTCGCCGCGCCGTCCAGTGCGGTGGCGGCCCCGCCGCCGGCCAAGGCCCCAGGCGGCGCCTGCAGCGTCGAGGAGTGGCAGCAGAACATTCAAGGCTGTGTGAGCCGTCTGGCTGAGGTCGGCAGCGCCCGCGCCCAGTGCCTCAAGGCTCCTACTCCCAACACGCCGGACTCCGGCTTGGCTGGATGGTTCGCGGAACGTCCCGAGTCATCAGATGGACTCGGCTTCGAGGGCCTATACAGCAAATATGGATATGCCGGATACAACTACACAACCTACGATCTGGATAGCGGCTGCGCCTCGACGTTAGTCGACCCGGATTTCAAGATCGAAACCACGATCGCCAACGGCGAGTTCATGATCGCCACGGCTATCATCGGCGCCTCCAACGCGCTCAGGGAGCGCGCGTGGGACCCGCAATCCCTCTGGGGTTGGGCCGACCCGTTGGTCGAACAGGCCACTCGAGCGGTCTACGAGAAGGTGTTCACGGTCTTCGGTGTGGTCACCCTCGCTGTGGTCGGTCTCTACCTGCTCTGGCGGTCACGGCAGGCCGAGTTGGGGGCCGCGACAACCACGGCAGGCTGGGCCATCCTCATCATGGTCGTCGTAACGGCGATCGCGGCCTGGCCGGTCAAGTCCGCGAACATCGCGGACCAGAGCTTGATCACAAGCCTGAACGTCGTCCACGACGCTGTGGGGCCCCGCGCCCACGAGGTCCCTCCCGGGCAGTGTGATGATCCGACGCCCGGCGCCTGTGAGGACGACCGAGCCCCGGCAGTCCGTGCCAGCGACACCGCCACGGAGACCATCCTCTATCGGAACTATCTGCGCGGACTTCTCGGATCGGCCGACAGCGAGACCGCCAAGAAATACGGACTCGCGCTATACGACGCCAAGTCGATCTCGTGGCAGGAGGCAGAGAAGCTCCGCGAGAATCCCCAGACTCGGGATGCTCTGCTCAAGCAGAAGAGCACTCAGTGGCAGAAGGTCGCTGAACAGATCAAGGCAGAAGACCCGGAGGCATACCAGTACCTCCAGGGCATCAACGGAATGGACCGGATCGGTGCCGGTTTCATCGCTGTTCTCGCCGCGATCATGTTCGCCATGTTCGACCTGACCGCATCGCTTCTGGTGCTCCTCGGTTTCCTCGTCTTCCGCTGGGCGGTCATCGCCGCGCCGATCCTGGGAACCATCGGTCTCCTGCAGCCGGCGAGCAGTGGTATCCGTCGCCTCGGCAACGCCGTAGTGGCCGCTCTGTTCAACATCGCGATCTTCGGCACTGGCGCGGCCATCTACCTCTTCGCGGTCGACCTGATCATGAATACCGCGAGTCTTCCTGGCTGGCTGCAGGTCGTCCTGGTCTGGCTTTGCGGGGTCGTCGGCTGGTTGCTTCTGCGGCCGTACCGACGAGTCACACAACTCGGCGGGAAGGACGGCACTGCTGCCATCGCATCGGCCGGTTCGTGGCATCGGCGGTTCTTCCGTGACATGCGGGAAGCCGCCAAGCTCGAAGTCGCCGAGGGCGGCGGAACGCGGGAGCCGACGTTCGGCAAGAGCCGCCTCGGCACTGAGCAGCGAAGCCTCCGGCCGGAGGCGCGGTTGGAGGATCCGGCGCACTCGTCGCGTAACGAGAGAGCCGAAATCGTTCCTGCCATTGCCCCCAGCCGTCCGGATGGCAACGAGTCGGTGCGTGACGACGGCCCGGCCGAGGCGCCCGCGCCGCAGCCCCGGCCCGCCCGTACTCGTACCCGCGCCAACGCCGACTGGACCGAGCCCGATATAACCGAGCGGCCCACGTCCTACGCGATCTACCGACCTGAGACCGGCTCGACCAGCCAGGAACCGGCTAGCCCGCGGGTGCGTTCCGAGGCCAGGTGAACGATGCCTCGGTTGATTGAGCGTGGCCTCAACGGGATCTTCCGATCCCGTTGGGGTGTCGCCATCGTCATCGTCGTCATCGTCCTGGCGGTCGTGGGTATCGGCCGGCTGTTCTCCGATGGGGAAGCATCCCCTCCGCTCGGGAACGGCAGTGCGGCACCGGCGATCAGCATCGACCCATCCGACAACGACAGCGTCGTCTCGCCTGATCCGCCGCCCACACCGAAGACCAGCCCGGGGCGGGCACAGCCGGAGGCCGTCGCTTACGCATTCGCCTCAGCCTGGGTGAACCACCAGAACATCACCGCCAAGAAGTGGATCAACCGCCTCCAGCCGAACTCGACCACGGCCCTCGCGGACAAGCTGCGCGGCGTCGACCCTGCCAGCGTTCCGGCTGATCGGGTGATCGGACGGCCAACACTCGTGGCGGTCAACGAGAGCATGGTCAACGCGACCGTGACGATGGATTCCGGCAAGCTCGGCCTCCGCCTGGTCGCACCGGAGGGCTACTGGCTCGTCGACGGTATCGACTGGGAACCGGCGTGAGGTTCCGTCCCCGTAAGGCAGTCCTCGTAGTCGCCCTGGTCGTCACGCTCGCGCTGCTGTGCTGTGGTGGCAGCATCACGGTTCTGCTGCTGAACGGGCTCACCAGCAACGACAACGACCGGTTCCTCAATGCCTCCCTGGGTTGCGGGAAGGGCGGCGCGGTCGACCCGGACTCCAAGCTGCCGCGAATCCGGCCCTACGGCGCCGCACAGATCCGCAACGCCGCGATCATCATCAACGTCGGCGCGGACATGCAACTCCCCCCACGTGCCTGGGTGATCGCGGTGGCGACCGCCATGCAGGAGTCCCGGCTGAGCAATCTCGGGCACCTCGGATCGCGCAACGACCACGACTCCCTCGGACTCTTCCAGCAGCGTCCGAGCACCGGGTGGGGAACACCGCAGCAGATCCAGGATCCGGTCTACGCCAGCACGAAGTTCTACGAGAAGCTCAAGACGATCGAGGGCTGGGAGGGCATGGCGCTGACCGAGGCCGCGCAGGCGGTGCAGATCAGCGCCTACCCGGACGCCTACGCGAAGCATGAGCCGCTGGCCACCCAGATCGTCAACATGCTGGCCGATGGAGCCGCCAACGCGGTGGGGAACCAGGCCGCGCTGGAGTGCGCGGCGGCCGGGCAGATCGCGGCCTCCGGATGGACCATCCCGCTCAAGGCCCCGGTCGGGTCCGCCTTCCGCAGCCCGTCACGGCCCACCCACCAGGGTGTCGACCTCAGCGTGGAAAAGTACAAACCGATTCAAGCCGCGGCCAGCGGGGTGGTCTCGCTCGTCAAATGCGACGAGGACTTCCGCGGCCGGAAGACCTGCAATGTGGACGGCTACCCCGGTAAGGGCGGATGCGGCTGGATGGTCGAGATCATCCATGCGGGTAACGTCATGACGCGCTACTGTCACCTGGTGCAACGGCCGTTCGTGCGGGAGAACCAGCAGGTCACGGCCGGAGAGGTGATCGGCCGGGTCGGTAGCAGCGGCAACTCGTCCGGTCCCCACCTGCACTTCGAGGTCCATCTGAACAATGACCGGTCCAGCGCCGGCGCGGTGGATCCGGTTCAGTTCATGCAGCAGCAGGGCGCACCGTTGGGGAACCAGGGATGAGTGGCGGATCGATGCCCGACCCGTTCGGCGGGCCCCGGGACGGGGCGCTGGAGTCTCCTCGTCCGATAGTGCCGACTCCCGCCACCATGGCCGGTGAGTTGCGGGGTCGGCGGGTGCTCGTCGGATTGCCCGGGCACGGCTGGCGCGGCGATCTCCGGGCCGACGAGAAGGTGATACAGGGCAGCCGAACCTACGTTCCGGTGATGCCGGAGGCCGAGTGGTATAGGGCCGAGGCGGAGCAGACCGAAGTGTTCGCCGCGTTGGTCCCGGTCGAACGGGTCTGGGTCGAGGAGTTGGGATTCGCCGGCACCAGCGTCGCCGGAGCCAAGGTGAATCAGCTCGTCTCACTCGATGAGCCGCCACGACGGCCGCCGGTCGCGGCGGTCGACACGGATTCGCTGACCGGGCGCCGAGTCACCCAGGTCCTGGAGGACGGCGAGGAACGCCGAGACCTGCGGGCCGTCACCGAGACCCATGTGAGCGACGACGGGACGGTCACCGTGCGGGTGGCTCAGGAACTCGACTGGTACCGGTGGGGCTGGAGCGGCAAGATTCCCCGCACGCTGGAGGTCCCGGCGCACCTGATCTGGGTCGAGTAGCGTTACGCCGCTTCCGCTGCTCCGCAGACGCGCCAGGACCCACTCTGCTCCTGCAGCTTGAGGACCCAGTCCTCGTTCCTGCTGCTGTTCATTTTGCCGTTGGCCGCGCTGGATATCGTCAGCTGAGTGCTCACGTCCTCCTGCCCCTGGCCGGTAGGTGCTCGGTAGAGTGCGCCCCAACTGACCGAGACGCTGACCTTGAACTCGGCCTCTCGCCGCACGATCTCGTCGCGAAGGCCCTTGATAGCTTGCAGATCAGGGCTGTCACAGGTGTAGAGCACTGCCTGCTGATCATCTCTATTCACTAGGTAGGCGATCAGGAAGGCATCAGCGACGATGTCCGGCTCGCTGCGGTTGATTTCGGTGGCGTCGTTGAAGAGGACGAAGACGACCCCGACACCGCCCAGGCAGAGGAGAGCCATGATGCCGCCGCCCAGCGCCAGCCACAGGCGCGCCCGGCGGCTCTGCAAGCGGCCACGAGGCCGTTCCGGAGACGTCACCGCGACGTCGCCCTCGGCTGGACCGGCTCCCGGTTCCCTGGGTTGCATACATAAGACAGTAGTTCGTTCACAGAGCGCCTACGGCTTCCAGCCCGGCAGGGTGATGAACTCGGTCTCGGCACCCCAGTGCCGCAGGATCTCCACCACGGCGTCCTTGATGACGGCGAGGTCCTCCGGATCGATCGGCTCACCGTCGTCCCAGACCGGCGCCCTCGGAAGGTAGACGCCGTCGCTTCCGACCCCGCGATCCACCGGCAAGATCATGCTGCGTCCCCGGTAGTCGGCGCGCATGGTCTCCCGGTCGACGTTGCGGACGATCACGCCGGTATCGGTTCGTGCCGCCTGACTGGCGATGTCGTGAACACCCATCCCGCCTCCACCGTCATGCATCGGGGTCGATGACCCTAATACTCGTCACTGCCGGGTTCCGTTCCAAGGCCGGACGTTCCACCGTGTTCCAGATACCTTCGGCTCGTGGGCTGTGCGACCAGGCGGTGACTTCGCCCCGGGCGTCTTCGGCGTAGCGTTCGGAGAGCCGCGACCAGACGTCCTTGGCGTGTTCTACCCGAATCGGCGAGCCGGTTTCGAAGAGCATCATGTCGTCGAAGCGCCCGCCACCGGAGGTCTGTTCCAGCGTCACCGAGGAGACGCCGTCGGTGTGCTTTTCGGCGTACACCCGCATGGGGGTTCCGGCGGTGTCCTTGCCGGAGTAGAAGTTGGCGCCGTCGACGGGGCTGCGTACGTCGGCTCGTTCGACCTCGCGCATGAGGCGGTGGAATTCGGAGTTCTGTCCGAAGTGCTTGGCGAGTTGGCCGGCGTGCTGGGCGGCGGCCTTGGTGCCGGCGGTGCGGAGGAGTGCGGCGGCCTGGGTGAAGGATTGGGCGATCTCGCCTTCGACGACCTGGAGTGCTTTGTGGATGAGCTGCCGGCAGGCGATGCGGCTGGCGGCCACGAAGATCGGGATCTCGGCGAGGGTGGCGCCGGCCGAGACGGTGGCGGTGGCGATGGCCTGGCCGACCTGGAAGGCGAGCAGGGTCAGCTGGGCCAGGTAGGCGGTTTTGAGGGCGACGGTGACGCCGGACATGGCGATCAGGCCGGCGCCGATCAGTTCGACGGCGGTGGCCGCGTCGGTCAAGTGCCGGCCGGGGCCGTCGTCACCGTTCCACCACTGTTCGAAGGCTTCGACGGTGGCGCCTTCGTTCTCCAGCCAGACCCGGCGGGCGGCGACGTCGGCGTCGGTGGCGTGCAGGCGCAGCCGGGTGCCGTGTTCGATCCAGGCCATGCCGTCGGCGTAGAGGCGGTCCTCGTCGGCTTCCGGCCAGCTGAGGCCGAGCCATTCGAGCGGCTCGGTGAGTTCCGGGGGCAGTTCGATGGTCATGAGCCGGCCCTCAGTTCCGCCCCGGCCGTGGCGTCGGTGGCGGCGACGGCGCGGGCCTGTTCGGTGAGGGTGAGCGCGGCTTCGCCCATCTGCTCGACGTGGGAGCCGAGGGCTTGCAGGGCGTGCCCGAGGACGGCCTGGTACGCGAGGGCGAAGACGCTGCCGCTCTCGTCGCCGCCCCACGGGTTGCCGGGGCCGTTGACGGTGGTCTCCAGGACGGCGACGTCGTCGGCCATCCGCTGGGCTATGCCGGCCAGGGCACGGCCGGACGACGCCACCGCTTCCGGGTCGAGTCTCATCCGTACGCTCATCTCGTGACCGCCCTGGCAGTGAGGCCGTGGAGGGCCGCGGAGATCTCGGCGAAGCGGCGTTCCGCCGTGGTGTTGACGTCGGCGACCGCGTTCTCGTAATCGGTCCGGTGCTCGGCCACGAGGCCGGCTTGCGCTTCGGTGATGGCGTCGAAGAGTGCGGTCCGCAGGTCGTCGACGGTGAGTTCGGTGATCTGGGGGTCGAGGACGACGTCCCAGAGCCGTCCGTTGCCGTCGAGTTCGATCCGGACGAGGCCGTCGGCGCCGCTTCCGGTGGACGCGATGTAGTCGGCGGTGTCGGAGAATTCCGCCGTGTGGGTGGATTGGGCGTGCTCACCGTGCCCCTGCGTGTGGTCCACCGCGGCCTCCCATCGTTGTCTTCCCGCGCGAATCCTCTGGGTGCGGATACCGCTGTTGCACGCTTCGGGTTCAAACAGACACGATCCGTTCGTCCCGCGGTCCTGAATGGACTGATCAGGACCGGTCCGGCACGAAAGTTCGCACCGGGGACGCAACGCGGTGACCGGGCGGGTCTGGGATAGGTTTTATGACGCGGACAGGAGGTGACGGCAGTGGCTGATTCGACTCTGCGGGTCCGGCAGGCCGCTGCTCTGCACCGGCAGGCTGTGGCGACGGCGGACGCGGCCGCCGTCGCGTTGGAGGCGTTCGCCCCGGCTGACGCCGACCCTCGCGAGCAGCATCGTCTGTCTGACCGGTTGCGGGCGGCGGCGGCGCGGTTGGCGCCGGGCTGGCTGGGTTCGACGTTGGACGCGTTGTCCCCGGTGGCGCCGCTGGGTGGTGACGGCATGCCGCGGTTCGTCCGGGTGGGGCTGGCTCAGCCGTTGGAGGACGTGCGGTTTCCGGCAGTGGTGCCGTTGCTGGGCACGGGTCATCTGACGGTCGACGCGACGGCCACCGATCCGCGGGTGTTCGGCCTGCTGCGCTCGCTGTTGTTGCGTCTGCTGGCGGCCGCACCGCCGGGTTCCCTGCTGGTCCGGGCGGTGGACGGCGCCGGTGGTGGCGCGGTGTTCGCACCGTTCGAGGAGCTGTCCGACGCGGGGCTGATGTCGCCGCCGGCGACCGATCGGCAGGGTTTGCGGGATGTGCTGTCGGAGGCGGAGAAGTGGCTGCGCCCGGTCCGGGCCGGCGGCCGGCGGGGGCGGCGGGATCGCAGCCTGCTCGTGGTGATCGCGAGTCTGCCGGAGCTGACCGAGGGCGAGGAGTTGCGGCGGATCGCGGCGCTGGCTCAGCAGGGCCCGGATTCGGGTCTGCATCTGATCGTGGCCGGCTGGCCGCCGCCTCCGCTGACGACGGAGACCACGCAGGCGCCGTTGCCGCGGACGACGGCGATCTCGGTGCGTAACCCGTATGCGATCGTGGGCGATCCGCCGGGTGGGACGTTCGGTTCGGTGCCGGAGGCGATGTGGTTGAACGCCCCGGTGTTCCTGGACGAGGATCCGCCTCCGCGCCTGATCGACGCGGTCTGCCGGGAGCTGGCCGCCGATTCGGTGGAGGCGTCCCGGGTGACCCTCTCCGATCTGCTGCCGGACGAGGAGTTGTGGTCGCAGGACGCGGCGGCCGGTGTGGAGACCGTGGTGGGCCATCACGGTGACGTGCCGCTGGTGCTGCGGTTCAACGACCTGACCCCGCACTGGATGCTGGGCGGCCGGTCCGGCGCTGGCAAGACGGCTTTCCTGATCAACGTGCTGTACGGCCTGGGCGCCCGGTACAGCCCCGCCGAGCTGGCGCTGTACCTGCTCGACTTCAAGGAGGGCGTCTCGTTCGCCGAGTTCGTCCCGACCCAGCGGGACCGGACGTGGCTGCCGCACGCCCGTGCCGTGGGTGTCGAGTCGGACCGGGAGTACGGTCTGGCGGTTCTGCGGGAGCTGGACGCCGAGATGGGCCGCCGCTCGCTGGCGTACAAGCGGGCGGGGGTGTCGCGGTTCGCCGATCTGCGGGCGGTCGCCGCCGAGGAGGGCCGGGGCGGTTCGCTGCCCCGGGTGCTGTGCGTGATCGACGAATTCCAGGTGCTGCTGGCCGGAAACGATCCGATGGCGGCCGAGGCGGTGGCGCTGCTCGAGTCGCTGGCACGCAAGGGCCGGTCGTACGGGATACATCTGGTGCTGGCGAGCCAGACGGTGCTGGGTGTCGAGGCGCTGTATGCGAAACGGGATTCGATCTTCGGTCAGTTCCCGGTGCGGATCGCGTTGCCGGGCGGTGGTGACGTGCTGGAGCCGACCAACGACGCGGCGGCCGGGCTGCCGATGGGCAGTGCCGTGGTGAACACGGCGGGCGGCCTGGGCGGGCCGCGCGGCGCGACGCGGGGGCACGAGCGGGTGGTTCGTTTCCCGGACCCGCACGCCGATCAGACGCTGTTGAGCGATCTACGGCACCGGTTGTGGGGGGCCCGCGATCTTCAGGCGCAGCCGCCGCGGGTGTTCGCGGGTTACGCGCGGCAGCATCTGGCCGACGACCCGACGTTCCGGGCGGCGCTGGCGGGCCGGGTGACGCGCCCGGCCGCGCTGGTCGGCCGGGTGATCGACGTGGCGTTGTCGACGGCCACGTTCCCGCTGGACTCCTCGCCGGGCCGGCATCTGGCGATTCTGGGGTCGTCGACGGCGGGCGCGGAGGTGCTGGACGCGGCGGCCCGGAGTCTGGCCGCCTGTCACGCGCCGCGGACGGCCCGGTTCGTGATCGCCTCGCTGGTGGCCGAGGGTGACGGGCCGGCCGCCGAGTTGGCCGCCGAGATCGGGCACCGGCAGGAGGTGTCCGTGGTGGACGCCGCCGGTCTGGCCGCCGCGCTGGATCCGGAGCAGCCGGGCTACCGGGTGGTGTTCGGGCTGGACGCCGCTCCGCCGGGCGGCCTGACCGGTTTGCGGCAGCTGTTACGGGAGGGCCCGAGCCGTGGGGCACATCTGTTGTCCTGGTGGCGCGGGGTGCGGCGGTTCAGTGAGGAGACGGGCGGCAGCATGGGCCGGGAGGATGTGGCCGGGCTGCTGTTCCTGAATGTTCCGCAGTCGGATGTGTCGCTGATGCTGGGCCGTCCGGTGGACTGGCACCCTCGGGAGAACCGGGCGCTGCTGCATGACCGGCACGCCGACCGTACGGTGACCGTGGTCCCCTTCGTAGCGCCGGAGAGTGACGCGCCGTGACCGAGCAGGCGGAGCAGCACGGATTGATCCCGATGCAGGGGGGCCCGCCGGAGCCGGGGCCGTGGACGGATTATCTGCAGGCGGCCCGGGAGTTGGACGCGCTGCGCCGGGCGGCCAGTTCGTCGGCGGGCGAGCATGCCGCGACGGTGGCGGCCGCACGGCAGGAGCTGACGTCTGTGCGGGCACGGTTGGCGCCGCAACGGGCTCGTCTGGCGCGCGACTTCCGCGTACCGGAGAGTGATCTGATGCCTCAGCCCTCAGAGCAGGCGGTGGCGATGGAGAGGGTGGCTGGTGGGCCGCCCGCCGTGCTGAACGCGCTGCGGGAGGCGCGAGCCACTGCGGACGCCGCGGATCATGCCTTCATCGGGCCGGTTCCGGCCGGTCCGGCGCGGCCGTGGGCGCGCAACCTGCTGATCTACGGGCCGTTCGCGGTCGCTGTGCTGATCGTGCAGGTGCTGCTGTTCCTGGTGACCCCGCCGGGTTCGTCGTCGGCCTACGCGCTGCTGTGCGGGCTGAGCATGCCGCTGCTGGCGTTCGGGTTGGGGTTCGCGACGATCGGGTTCGTCTACGGCGGCGCGGAGGCGAAGGTGGATCGCACGCCGGTGGCCGGGTTGGTCGTCTGCCTGACGCCGGTGCTGTTGACCTGTGCGGGCAAAGGGCTGGAAGCGTTGTTCAATTAGGGCATGGCGAACGTCGAGGAAGTCAAGGTCAACGTCGCGGCCACGGTGGACGGTGCCCGTCGGGCATCGGCCGGCATTCAGGCCGCGGCCGACCAGTTGGATGAGGCTCTGGCCCGGATGCGGATGACGGCCCTGGGATCGTTCCATCCGGCGGTGGCGGCCGCGATCGCTCATTTCGAGCAGGCCCGGACCCGTCTGGACGAGGCGGTTCAGCTCACCCACGCGGCGATCGACTCGGCCGATCAGTACCGCAACGTCATCTAGCGTTGATCAGGGCCATCGCTTCGGCCCGCACCTTGCCGTCGGTCTGGAAGGCGCCGCGCACCGCCGACGTGACGGTGCGGGCCCCGGCTTTGCGGATGCCGCGCATCTCCATGCAGAGGTGCTCGCACTCGAGGACGACTATCGCGCCGCGGGCTCCGAGCTGTGCCATCAGCAGGTCGGCGATCTGGGAGGTGAGCCGCTCCTGCACCTGTGGCCGGCGGGCGAACACCTCGACGAGGCGGGCCAGTTTCGACAGGCCGGTGATGCGCCCGTGGGTGCCGGGGATGTAGCCGATGTGCGCCACGCCCTTGAACGGCAGCAGGTGGTGCTCGCACATGCTCTGCACCTCGATGTCGCGGACCAGGACGAGTTCCTCGTGGTCCGCCTCGAAGCTGGTGGTGAGCACCTTGGCCGGGTCCACCCGGAGGCCGGCGAACAGCTCGGCGTAGGCCCGGGCGACCCGGGCCGGGGTGCGCTGGAGACCGTCACGGTCCGGGTCCTCACCGACGGCGATGAGGATCTCCCGGACCGCTTTCTCAATCCGCCCGAGGTCGACGGCCTGCTCGACCGGGGTGCCGGTGAGCTTGCCGTCGACCAGGCGGGCGGCGAGGTAGTCGAGCTCGTCGTGCGGACTGGTGGAACCTTCTTCAATGTGGCGAGGCCCGCTGTCACCGGCGCTCGCCAACGGCCCGGCACCCTCAGGTTCGATGCCAGATTGAAAAAGACTCACTAGTTGCTGCCTTCCGCACCGTTCGCGTTCGGGGCCGGTCCGACCGCGATCTGCCCGTCGGCTTCGGCCTGAGCCTTCAGCTTCTCCCGCTCGGCGGGGGTGAGCACCGGCGGCGCCTCGGAGGGCAGTCGCTTGCCGAAGCCGTTGAACGGCGACATCGGCGGGCGCTTCGCCACACGGGCACAGATCCGGTTCATGTCCTCCTGAGTGATGGTCTCCTTCTCCATCAACTCGAGCACCATGTTGTCGAGCACGTCGCGGTACTCGACAAGGATCTCCCAGGCCTCGTCGTGGGCCAGCTCGATCAGTGCCCGGACCTCGGCGTCGATGTCGGCGGCGACCGAGTCCGAGTACGCCTTGTCGTGGCCCATGCTGCGGCCCATGAACGGCTCGTCGCCGGTCGTGCCGTACTTGACGGCGCCCAGTTTGGAACTCATGCCGTACTGGGTGACCATGGCCTTGGCCAGGTTGGTGGCCTTCTCGATGTCGTTGCCGGCGCCGGTGGTGGGCTCGTGGAAGACGAGTTCCTCGGCGGCCCGGCCACCCAGCGCATACGCCAGGGTGTCGATCATCTCGGCGCGGGTCTGGGTGTACTTGTCCTCGGTCGGCAGGACCAGCGTGTGACCCAGCGAGCGGCCACGCGGCAGGATCGTCACCTTGTGCACCGGGGCGGAGTGCGGCAGAGCATAGGCGACCAGCGCGTGTCCACCCTCGTGGTACGCGGTGATCTTCTTTTCCTTGTCGCTCATCGCCCGGGTGCGGCGCTCGGGGCCGGCGATGACCCGGTCGATCGCCTCTTCGAGGTAGTCGTTGCCGATCGCCCGCTTCTCGTGCCGGGCGGTCAGCAGGGCGGCCTCGTTGATCACGTTGGCCAGGTCGGCGCCGGAGAAGCCGGGCGTGCGGCGGGCCACCGAGTCGAGGTCGACGTCGGGCGTGAACGGCTTGCCCTTGGCGTGCACCCGCAGGATCGCCTTGCGGCCCTCCATGTCGGGGTTGTCGACCGGGATCTGCCGGTCGAAACGGCCCGGGCGCAGCAGTGCCGGGTCGAGGATGTCGGGCCGGTTGGTGGCCGCGATCAGGATCACGCCGCCCTTGGTGTCGAAGCCGTCCATCTCGACGAGCAGCTGGTTGAGGGTCTGCTCGCGCTCGTCGTGGCCGCCGCCCATGCCGGCGCCGCGGTGCCGGCCGACGGCGTCGATCTCGTCGACGAAGACGATCGCCGGAGCATTCGACTTGGCCTGCTCGAAGAGGTCGCGGACCCGGCTGGCGCCGACACCGACGAACATCTCCACGAAGTCGGAGCCGGAGATGGAGTAGAACGGCACCCCGGCCTCGCCGGCGACGGCACGGGCCAGCAGCGTCTTACCGGTACCCGGGGAGCCGAAGAGCAGCACGCCCTTGGGGATCTTGGCGCCGAGGGCCTGGTACTTCGTCGGGTTCTGGAGGAAGTCCTTGATCTCCTGGAGTTCCTCGACCGCCTCGTCGGCGCCGGCCACGTCGGCGAACGTGGTCTTCGGCGTGTCCTTGGTGATCATCTTCGCCTTGGACTTGCCGAAGTTGAGCACCCGCGAGCCGCCGCCCTGCATCTGCGACATGAACAGCAGCAGAAGGACCACGAGGATCGCGATCGGCAGCAGGTTGATCAGAATGCTCAGGAGAATGTTGTCACCGGAGACCGTGGCGTTGATCGTGCCGGAGATCCGGTTCTGATCCTTCGCCTGGTCGACCTGGTTCCAGATCTCGTCGGTGAGCTCGTACGGATACTGGGTCTCGATCTTCTCGGTCGACTTGTTGTTGAACGTCTCGGCCTTCTCAAGATCGATCTGGAGCGTCTGCTCCTTGTCCTTCTGGACGACCTTCTTGATTCCGGGCTGGTTGAGACGCTCGAGCGCGACCGATGTATCTACCCTCTGGTAGTTCGGACCACTGGTGAAGAATGAGCTCAGCGCGACTACGCCGATGATCACCAGAATGATCCAGACCACCGGGCGGCGGAAGAAACGCGTACGTTCCATACTGTTGTCGGGCGCCAAGCGCCCGGACCCTCCTGATCGGCGTCCTGGTCACCTCAACGTCGCCGCGTGTTCAGCGGCCCCTCCGGCGTTTGTGACGACTACGCCATTGGTCACTCGACCGTACACCGTAGGTGCCGTTGACGAACCCGTGAGGCAGTAGGGCGAACCTCCGGTACCCACGGGTAAGCACGAACGGTTTAGGTGCAAAACCGGCCATAACCACGAATACTGAGAACACGCTGAGAAAGCGGTTCAGCTACGGGCGTACACCTCGGGCCTGAGAACACCGACGTACGGGAGTTCCCGGTACCGCTCGGCGAAGTCCAACCCATACCCCACCACGAACTCGTTGGGGATGTCGAAGCCCACATACCGCACCGGAACCTGCACCTTGACCGCGTCCGGCTTACGGAAAAGGGCCACCACCTCGACACTCGCCGGCTGCCGCGACTCCAGGTACTTCATGAGCCAGGAGAGGGTCAGACCGGAGTCCACGATGTCCTCGACGACGAGCACGTGCCGGCCGGCGATGTCCCGGTCCAGGTCCTTGAGGATGCGCACCACGCCCGAAGAGGTCGTGCCCTGCCCATACGACGAGACGGCCATGAACTCCATCTCGGTCGAGGGCCCGTGCTTCCCCAGCGCGCGAGCGAAATCGGCCATGAACATGACCGCGCCCTTCAGCACGCAGACCAGCAGGATGCCGTCAGCGGCGTCGACGTGGTCCACCGACACCTGCTTGGCAAGTTCGTCGATCTTGTCCCGGATCTGTTGCTCCGAGATGATCACGTGGTCGATGTCGGCGTCGTACCAAGAGCCATCAGCCATGAACCTAAGCCTGCCGTATGGAGGTTACCGATCAGCGAACGGGGCCACCTTCCGAGCGGGACGCCTCACTTGATATGGGACGGAACCACCCGTACGAGGTCGTCCATGTGGCGAGCCACACCTATTCCGGCGGGCAGATGCACCACTCCCTGACCGTGCCAGTCGGTCACGAGGGCATCCAGGGCGACCACGTGCCCGTACGCCAGAGCCCCGCCCGGCGCCCCCAGCTCCCGCGCCCAACGGTGCAGCACCCGTCCCCGGATCGCGGCCGGCATGCCGCGCAGCGCCGTCACCGACAGGCCGGCCTCGGAACGCGCTTCGGCCAGCGAGCCGGAAGCCAGCTCGTCCAGCGCCTCGTTGTCCGCCGCCATCAGCGACGCGGTCCGCGCCAGATTGCCCAGCACCCCCGGGCCGAGCGTGTCGATCAGCACCGGCAGCACCGAGGAACGCACCCGGGACCGGGCGTACGCCGGATCGGTGTTGTGCGGGTCCTCCCACGGTGCCAGGCCCAGAGCGGCGCAGGCCTTCCGCGTCTGCGCCCGGGCCACGTCCAGCAGCGGCCGCCGGAAGACCCCCCGCCGGCCGGGCATCCCGGACAGTCCACGCGGACCGGCACCCCGGGCCAGCGCCAGCAGCACCGTCTCCGCCTGGTCGTCACGGGTGTGACCGAGCAGCACGGCGGCCGCACCCGACTCGGCGGCGGTGGCGGTCAGCGCCTCATACCGGGCCGTACGGGCGGCCGCCTCCGGGCCGCCCGGCAGGCCGGCCACCGACACCGTGGCGATCCGCACCGGATCGAAGCCGGCGTCCCGCGCCCAGGCGGCCACCGACCGGGCCCGCCGGTCGGAGCCCTCCTGCAGCCCGTGATCGACGGTGACCAGACCCACCCGATGACCCACGAACTTGGCCGCCGCCGCCAGCGCCAGCGAATCCGCCCCGCCCGAGCAGGCCACCAGGACCAGCGCGCCGGTCGGCAGATCGGCCAGCCCCCGGCGCACAGCCGTCCGGACGGCCGCCACCGGCGGCGGAATCCGGGCCATGTCAGCCGTGCACCCGGGCGACCCAGGCGTCCGGGTCGCCGAGCTCCTCCAGGCGGGGCAGGGTGAGCGGGGACTCGAAGATCCGGTTGAAGCCGTCCATGCCGACCTGCTCGACGACCCCGTGCACGAACTTGCGGCCCTCCGCGTACTGCCGCATCTTGACCTCGATGCCGAGCACCCGGCGGATCGCCTTCTCCAGCGGATTGCCGGCCTCGCGGCGGCGGTTGAACTTGGCCCGGATCGACTCGACCGACGGGATCACCTCGGGGCCGACACCGTCCATGACGAACTCGGCGTGCCCCTCCAGCAGCGTCATCAGCGCGGTCAGCCGGTCCAGCACGGCCCGCTGGGCGGGCGTCTGCACGATGTCCAGCATCGAGACCCGGCTCTCCTCGTCGCGCAGCGCCTCGGACAGCGTCGCCACGCCCCGGCGCAGCCGCTCCAGAATGTGCTCGCCACCCTGCGAGGCGTCGACGAACGCCTGCACCTCGCCGAGGAAGTAACCCCGCATCCACGGCACCGCGGTGAACTGGGTGCGGTGGGTGACCTCGTGCAGGCAGACCCAGAGCCGGAAATCCCGCGGGTCGGCGTCGATCTTGCGCTCCACCTCGACGATGTTCGGCGCGTTGAGCAGCAACTGGCCGGGCTCGCCGGAGAACACTTCATACTGCCCCAGGACACGGCCGGACAGATACGCCAGCACCGTGCCGGCCTGGACACCGGTCACCCGCGAGCCGATCGCCTCGGCCAGCGGGCTCGGCTCTTTGTCCCCGGAGAGACGGCTCACCAGCGGGCCGATGACCCGCTGCAGGCCGGCGATGTTCACCTTCGCCCAGTCCCGCCGGTCCACCACACGGACCGGTGGCACATCGGTCTGCGCCACCAACCCGGTATACGCCGCGACGTGCACGGCCGCCTCTTCGGTCAGCGCCCGCAGCTCGGACACCACCTGGGTGGCCTCCTCGAACGACACCGCGGGGCCGGTCTTCGACAGCGCGCCCGCGGTCGCGGCGGCCAGATCCCAGTCAACGAACTGCGCCATGCAGCCCACCGTACCCGCGCGGTACCAGACCACACTCAGGTGAAACCCCGGATCAGCAGCCGCAGGCCACCAACCGGGCGGCCACCTTGTCCAGCGCGGCCCGCGCGGTGATCGCGTTCGCCCCGCCCTTCGCCATGATCGCGAAGACCAGCACCTGCCGCTCCCGGGTGACCAGCACCCCGGCCAGCGTGTTCACCCCACTCAGCGACCCCGTCTTGGCCCGGACGATGCCCTGCGCCGTCTCGTTGGCGCGCGGCGTGGCGAACCGTGTCTCCAGCGTGCCCGACCAGCCGGCCACCGGCAGCCCGTTGAAGATGTTGCTGAGCGCCGGCTGATCGTCGCCGGCCGCCAGCGCCAGCGTCTTGACCAGCAGCTCGGGGGCGATGGCGTTACGGTTCGACAGGCCACTCGCGTCGTTGAGGACGGCCAGCTCGGCCGGCAGACCCAGCTCGGTCAACCGGTCCTTCATCGCCGTCGCGGCGCCCTTGAAGCTCGGCTCCCCGCCGGCCGCCAGCGCCACCTGCCGGCCCAGCACCTCGGCCAGCACGTTGTCGCTCTGCTGCAGCATCCAGTCGACGATCTGCACCATCGGCGGCGACTCCACCTTGCCCAGCTCGTCACCGGGCGCGACAGTCGCCGCGGCACCCGCCGACGGCGACGGGTCGACGGCGGCCGACTCCGGCGCCTCGCCCTTCGCCACCGCCGACGTCGGGACGCCGATCATCTTGGCGAACAGCTTTCCCGTCGCCAGCGCCGGATCCGAATGCCGGGGATCCCCGCCGTACTCGTTGTGCACCGGCTCCACCCGGCCGGCGTTGGTCATCAGCGACTGGATCCGGGCCACCTGCCCGGCCGAGATGTCCCCCGTGTCCCAGCCGACCGCCGTCTCCGGCCCGGTGAACAGCGAGGTGTCCACCAGCACCCGGGTCGGCTTCGTGCCACCCAGCGCCTTCTTCACCTGCGCCGCCAGGTCGTCCAGACGGGCCGCGCCCGGGAAGAGATCCTTGTCGTCCTTCTCGACCGCCAGCGTCGCGTCCCCACCGCCGATGATCACCACCTCGCCGGGTTCGTCACCGGCCACCACCCGCGTCTCCAGCCGGTGCGCCGGGCCCCGCGCGGCCAGCACGGTCGCCGCGGTCAGCACCTTCGTCGTCGAGGCGGGCGTGGTCATCTTGTCGGCGTTGCGCTCGTACAGCAGCGTCCCGGTCGCCGCGTCCACCACCTGAACATGCACGGTGGAACCCAGCGCCGCCGCGTTCACCAGCGGATCCAGCGCGGCCTTGACCGCCACCGGGTCCGGGGCCGCGCCGTCCGACTCGGCCGCCATCAACACCGGCGTCGGCGTCGGCTCCGGTGTGGCGGCCGCCGTCGTGGGCGTGGCAGCCGGTTCGGCGCCGAGCCATTCGTCGACCGGCCCGGGCCGCACCACCAAGCCCACTGCCGCCGCACCCGCCAACAGCGTCAGGACCACAAGACCAGACACCAATTTCGTACGGGATTTTCGGGTGACCACCTCGCCCGGAGCGACGCCGTCGCCGGTCCCGGCCGCGACGCCCGTTCCGGGCTGATGCGCGGCTCGCGCTCCATAAGTACCCCCCGGGGCGGGGTGCGACGGCACCGCCGCCCGCCCGAAGCCACCCGGATCCCCCGGGCTTGCGCTGTCCGGCCGGCCGTGCTTCGGCGTGCCGGACCAGGGCCTGTTCGTGTCCGTTCTTCCACCCCAGGTGCCGCCGGGCTCCGCTCCGCCGCCCCAGGGCCCGACCGGCTCCGCTCCGTCGCCCCAGGGCCCGACCGGATCCGCTCCGTCGCCCCAGGGCCCGACCGGCTCCGCCCTGCCGCGTCCGGGCCCGCCCGTCTCCGCTCTGCCGCTCCTGGTCTCCGGCGGCGTGAAGCCGGTCGCTCCGCCGTCTCTGGGCGCGAACCCACCGGCGGGCATCCCGAAGCTCGCGGTCCGATCCGGATCCGTTCGGCCCGGGTCCACGGCCGGTCCCAGATTCGCGGTCTTACCGGGATCCACGATGGGTCCCAGGTTCGCGGTCCGCCCGGGGTCGGCGGTCCGCGCGGGGTCGGCGGTCCGCCCGGGGTCGGCACCCGTCCCCGGGCCGGAGGCGCTGGCCCGCCCGGAGCCCGTCCCGAAGTCGGCCGTTCTCCCCTGGTCCATGGCCCGCCCGAAATCGGCGGTCCTTCCGGGATTCACGGACCGCCCAAAATGAGCGGTCTCGTCCGGGTCCATGCCTCGCCCGGAATCGGCAACCCTCCCGGAATCCACAGACCGCCCAAAATGAGCGGTCTCGTCCGGGTCCATGCCTCGCCCGGAATCGGCAGCCCTCCCGGGATCCACGGCCCGCCCGAAATCGGCGGTCTTGTCCGGGTCCATGCCCTGGCCGTCTCCCGGGCGGCCCGGCGCGACACTCTGACCGGCTGCGAAGCGGCCCGGCCCGGCAGACCGGTCCACAGCCGCACGGCCCTGACCGCCGACCTGACCCGGCTCGCCGTGCTGATGCGGGTTTCCCGACTGTCCCGGCCCGGCTGGATGCCCGTATTCTCCCGGAACACCGCCCTGACGGCCGGAACCGGCTACCTGGCCCAGATCGGAGGGACGCCGAACCCCTCCGGCCTGCCCGAGATCAATCGGCCGGTTCGGGGCGCCGCCGCGGTGCATGTCGGCGGTTCGCGCAGCATCCGAAGCCCGTACCGGCGCCGCACCGTGCGCGGGCGGCCCGGCGGCCCACGCCCCGCGAACGGTCGCCTCCCCGGATTGAGCGGCACCCTCCAGCCCAGGCGCCCCTTCGCCGTGGCGGACCGGGGCACGGCCACTCTGAGCCGCGTCCCCACCCGGCCGGGCCGCGCCCTCACCCGGCTGAACCGGATCCCGACCGCCCTGGGTGGCACCGCCCCCCGGCCGAACGGTGGCGTTGCCCGACTGACCAGCCCCACCGCTCTGCGGAACCGAAGCCCGACCAGGCTGCCCAGCACCATCACCCTGTGAAACCGAAGCCCGACCAGGCTGAGCCGGTGCTCGGCCGGGCTGGGACGGGGCCTGGGCCGGCTCGGCCGACGCCTGGCCCGGAACAGAAGCACCATGACCCTGCTGCGCCGACGTCTGGCCCGCCTCACTCGCGACCTGGTCGGGACGGTTGCCCGGCCAGTTCCCGATCGGTCCGGGCCCACTCGGCGGGTATTCCGCCGACGGCGCGGCAGGCACCCGCCCACCCTGCGCCGGGGCGTCCGAACCGCCCCCAGGCACAGACGCGACGGACTCTGACGATGAAGGCGCATTCGCCCGACCCGGTCGAGGTCCGGCGAAGAAGTTCGGCGCCATCGATCCGGCCGGTCTCACCTCGGATGCCGGCCCGCCGGCCCGCTCGAGCTGACCCGGTTGTACAGCACCCGGCAGCCCGTCCGACGACAATTGCTGCCCGCTGACCCGCCCGGGCTCCCCCGACTGCCCACCCGGGGACGACTGCGCGATACCCGACTGCCCACCCGGGGACGACTGCACGGCACCCGACCGCCCACCCGAGGACGACTGCACGGCACCCGACTGCCCACCCGAGGACGACTGCGGCACGCTCATGGGCCCGGCCGGTGATTCCTGCGCCTGCCCAGGTGTGGTCGCCTGGGCGGACTGGTCTGGCCGGCCTTCGGCCTGCACGGGTGGCGAGGACGGCACACTCGGCGAGGGCTGTCCGGCGGTGGGCGCGGTGTCGGGCTGTGGGGACCGGGCCCGGCCCGCCGTCGGAATCTGTGGGGCCGGTCCCTGTCCGGGTGCGGGCGAGGAGGGATCTCCGCCCGAAGAGGCGCTGGGCATGAAAGCGGTGAGGTCGGTCATCGAGACGGCCGGTGGGACGGGCGGGGCAGTGGCCGGACCGGGGTTCAATGGCATACCGGGCTTTCCCGGCGTGCCGGGCATACCGGCAAGCTCCTGGGCGCGCGGGGGGCTGGACACGGCCGGGCCGGCCGACGGAGCCGGCACGCCGCCCGAGGGCGCGGACCCGGAGCTCGGCCCGGAGGGGCCGGCCGGGTCGGGCGACTGCGTTTGAGGCACCGCAGCCCGGCCGGGACCGGCGGACGGTTCGGCCGCAAGCCCCTGGCCGGTCGCCGACGAGCCCTCTCCGGTCCGCGGAACGCCCGCCGGACCCGGCGTCGAGGGCGCGGCTGCGGCACGGGAGCCGGCCTCATCGGGAGCGGACGGACCGGCTCCAGCACGCGGGACGTTCGCTTGACCCGAAGACGAAGACATACCTCCAGCATGCGGAACGCTCGCTTGTCCCGGAACCGAAGGCATCCCTCCAGCATGCGGAACGCTCGCTTGTCCCGGAACCGAAGGCATCCCTCCGGCGTGCGGAACGCTCGCTTGACCCGGGCTCGAAGGCATCCCTCCGGCGTGCGGAACGCTCGCTTGACCCGGGCTCGAAGGCATCCCTCCGGCGTGCGGAACGCTCGCTTGACCCGGGCTCGAAGG
>NZ_JBFAMR010000060.1:0-8979 GCF_040656595.1 Actinoplanes sp. NPDC049802 | reverse complement strand
GGCATCCCTCCGGCGTGCGGAACGCCCGCCGGTGCGGACGGCGGGAGACCGGGCTGACCAGCGGCCGGGGACGCCGGTGACGGCATCGGGAAGGTCTGCAAGAACTCGGGACGGCCGGTGGACGGCGCCGACGGGAACGAGCGTGGGCCGCCGGTCGGGGCGGGTGGGACCGCGGCCCGGCCCGGGGCGGGCTGAGCCGGGGTGGAGCCTGCTCGGGGCATGTTCTCCTGCTGCCACGGGAACGGCTGCCTGGACTCGACGGGCGGAGCCTCGGCACGACCGGCCGTAAAAGCTCCGGCCTGGGACGTGGGATCAGTCACGCCCGGATTTCGGGGATATACCGGAGACGCACCGGGCGGACCGGCGGTCCGCATACCCTCTTCGGGGCCGGGTTGCGAACCCGACACGCCGTGTCCCTCCGGACTGTCATGTGAATCTTGCCTCGTCACACGCCCCTCCTCGCCCGTGGCGTCAGACTTAGGGGAGACTAGCGACATCCGGCACACCGTCGCGCGCGGATCCTGCGGGCCCTGCATCCAGCCCCCGCTTCCCTGCCCGGCGGACCGGTCTATTCAAGCGGGCAAGCAAAAGGGGAGCGAATAATGGATTTCGACGTCTTGGTTGAGATCCCCAAGGGGCAGCGCAACAAGTACGAGGTGGACCACAAGACCGGACGTATCCGGCTGGACCGGACCCTCTTCACCGCGACACAGTATCCCGCGGACTACGGCTACATCGAGGGCACCCTCGGCCAGGACGGCGACCCGCTGGACGCGCTGGTGCTGATTCAGGAGCCGACCTTCCCCGGTTGCCTGGTCCGGGCCCGTGCGATCGGCATGTACCGGATGACCGACGAGCACGGCCGTGACGACAAGGTGCTCTGCGTCCCCTTCGAGGACCCGCGTCAGGAGCACCTGCGCGACATCCACCACCTGGGCGAGTTCGACCGGATGGAGATCCAGCACTTCTTCACGGTCTACAAGGACCTGGAGCCGGGCAAGTCGGTCGAGGGCGCGACCTGGACCGGCCGGATCGAGGCGGAGGCCGAGATCCGGGCCTCCTTCAAGCGCGCCGAGGCAGCCGAGGCCGAAGGCGAGCACGAGCACTGATCGATCGCTCCCGCAAACCGCTGACGACCGCACCTGCGGGGCCCGCGCCCCGCAGGTGCGGTCGTATTGCGATCCGTCCCATCCGACGGAACGCGAGAGATAGCTCACACCCCGGTCGGTGCGATGTCAGGTCAGGCCGGAGACCGCTCCGTAGAGGCCGGTCACGGCGCACGCCACCGGGATCACCGACACCACGGTGAGGGCGTCCAGCCAGTCGGCGGCACGGCCCAGATAGGGAGAGGGCGGACGGCTCGCGTACCGGGCTCCGGCCCCGACCGTGATCAGGGCGAGCAGGACGGCTCCGGCGATCACCGCGGGAAGGGCGTCGCCGGCACCGGTGAGCAGGTCGGCGCCGAGAGCGGCGCCGCCGGCGAGGCCGGCGACCAGCACCGGCACCCGGTGCCGCCAGGTGACGAAGAGGCGGGAGCGCAGCAGCAGCGCGGCCGCGCTGACCGCGAGCAGGATCCGCGCGGAGAGCGTGCCCTCGGTGGCGAGCACCGCGTAGGCCCCGGCCGCCAGAACGGCGTGGCCGAGAAGCATCCCGGCCAGCAACTCATCGGTACGCTCGACCGCCGCGAACACGGCCGCCCGCTGGGGACGCTGACGAACCGTGTCGGCACCCGGCCGGGAGTGCCCGTCCGGAACCACCGACTCGACGCCGGGTGGCAGGCTGACCGGTGGCAGCGGGGCCCGCCCGAACCGGACGGCGAGCAGCGGCAGCACCCCGAGCCCGCAGACCAGCAGCGAGATCAGCACCGCCGCGCCACCGGCCGCGTCGGTGAACAGCCCGGTGGCGGCGGTGAGCGCGCCCAGCAGGCCGACCGTCACCCCGGCGGTGAAGAACCGTGCCCCGGCCGCCACACCGGCCCCGCCCAGCGCCGACACCAGGAGGACCGCCACCGATCCGGCGAGCAGCTCGGGTCCGCCGAGCCACGGCAGCGGCCCGAACACCCCGCCGGAGTCGCCGGAGGTGATCAGGAGGGCGCCGCCGGCGAAGGCGTAGGGCAGCGCGTACCCCCCGAGGGCCACACCGGCTCGGCCGTCCCCGTACGCCCGGGACGCGATCATCCCGGTGAACGCGAGCACCAGCGCGACACCGAGCCCGGCGATCCCGGCGAGCTGCCCTTCCGGCCCGTCGAGCAGCAGGGCGGGCAGGCCGAGAGCGAGCGGGACGGCGGCCGCCGCCAGGGTGGCGGTCCGGGTCGCGGCCGGGGTCCAGACACCGCCCCGGCGGCGGGCGCCCTCGGCGATGGCTTCGACGACGTCGTCGTACTCCATCTCCGGCCACTCGTCGCCGGCCGGGACGAGATGAAGCACCTCGCCGTCGCGTACCCCTTGGGGGTGAAGGCCTTGAGCTGTGGCGAGGGCGACACCGTCGCCGCGCCGGAGCACCCACCCGCCGTGTTTCTCGCCCTCGTCGGCGAGGCCCTCGCCGGCATGGCGCAGCACCTCGGGCAGCAGCTCGGCCAGCGGAACCTGCTCGGGAAGGGCCACGTCGACCCGACGTTGCGGCGCGCTGATCGTCACGCGGGCCAGACCGACGCTCACCAGGGAATCCTTCCATCTGTCCACAGCCTGGACGGCAAGTTGTCCACAGCAACCGAGGTCGAGGCTGCGGGATCGACGGAACTTTACCTAGCATGGGCCGGTCGTGAGGTCCCGAGATCACCGGGGCTGGTTGCCGGTTGTCGAGGGAGCGGATATGGGCACCGTGATGGTCAGGCGGGCGGCCCGCAGGCCCGCACCGGAGATCCCGTCCGACCCGTTGACCGTCGATCCGCCGCCGGAGATCCCGGAGCAGGTGGCGGGGCGCTGGCAGCAGTGGCTGATGGCGCTGCCGATGCTGGGCGGCACGCTTGCCATGGCGATGATGATGGGCCAGGGTCGCGGCGGGGCGTATTCGTATGTGATCGGCGGGCTCTTCGGCGTCTCCTCGCTGGCTATGCTGACCACGTCGTTCGGCAACTCGGGCGCGCCGCGCAAGGCGGAGATGATGTCCGCCCGCCGGGAGTATCTGCGGCATCTGGCGGCGCTGCGCAAGCGGGCGCGCGACACCGCCCAGCGGCAGCGGACCGGCCTGCTCTATCGCCATCCCGATCCGGAGCGGCTCTGGTCGACGGTGGGCAGCCACCGGCTGTGGGAGCGCCGCGGGCCGGATCCGGATTTCGGCGTGGTGCGGGTCGGGCTGGGCCCACAGACGCTGGCCACCCCGCTGGTGCCGCCGGTGGCCCGGCCGCTGGACGAGCTGGAGCCGATGACGGCCGGAGCGCTGCGCCGCTTCCTGGACACCTATTCGGTGGTGCCCGACCTGCCGGTCGCGATGTCGCTGCGCGGCTTCTCCCGGGTCTACGTCCGCGGCGACGCGCCCGGAGCGGAGGGCCCGCGCGCCCTGGTCCGGGCGGTGCTGACGCAGCTCGCGGTGTTCCACGGGCCGGACGAGCTGGTGATCGCCGTCTGCGCCGGACAGGAGGCCCGCGGCTGGTGGGAGTGGGTCAAGTGGCTGCCGCACGCGCAGCATCCGAGCCAGTTCGACGCGATCGGTCCGGTCCGGCTGGTGGCCGGTGACGAGCCGCGGCTGGCCGAGTTGCTGGACGAGGTGATCGGTTCGCGGCCCCGGTTCCATCCCGGGGAGAGCGCCGGCAGCGTGCCGCACGTGCTGGTGGTGGTGGACGGCGCGGAGCCGGCGAACACACGGCTCGACGACGCGCTGGACGGGCTGACCGTGCTCGACCTGGACACCGCCCCGCCCCGGCTGCTGGACCGGTCGGCGCTGGTGCTGGAGGTCCGGTCGGACGGGATGCTCGGCACCTACACGATGGATCACGAAGGCGAGGTGGGCCGGGCCGACGGGTTGACCGTGGCGGAGGCCGAGGCGGTGGCCCGGCGGCTGGCGCCCTTGCGGCTGGCCAACGCCCCCGACCCGACCGGGGCGCCGACCTCGTCGGCCGAGACCGGGCTGCCCGAGCTGCTCGGCATCGCCGACCCGGAGAACTATTCGGTGGCGCACGGCTGGCCGGTCCGTTCGCCGCGGGACCGGCTGCGGGTGCCGGTCGGGGTGAGCGACGACGGGATGCCCGTCGAGCTGGACATCAAGGAGTCCGCTCAGGACGGCATGGGCCCGCACGGCCTGCTCATCGGCGCCACCGGTTCGGGTAAGTCGGAGCTGCTGCGCACGCTCGTGCTGGCGCTCGCCGCGACCCACTCCTCCGAGGTGCTGAACTTCATCCTGATCGACTTCAAGGGTGGCGCGGCGTTCGCCTCGATGGACCGGCTGCCGCACACCGCAGCGCTGGTCACCAACCTGGAGCACGCACTGCCCTTGGTCGACCGGATGGCCGACGCCCTGGAGGGCGAGATGGCCCGGCGGCAGGAGGTGCTGGCCAAAGCGGGCAACTACGCCGGACTGCACGACTACGACCGCGCCCGGGCCGGTGGCGCCCCGCTGCCGCCGCTGCCGACGCTGTTCGTAATCGTCGACGAGTTCACCGAGATGCTGAAGGAGAAGCCCGAGTTCATCGAGCTGTTCCTGCAGATCGGGCGGCTCGGCCGGTCACTCGGCGTGCATCTGCTGCTGGCCAGTCAGCGCCTCGAGGACGGGCGGCTGCGTGGCCTGGACACCCACCTGTCGTACCGGATCGGCCTGCGGACGTTCTCGGCGCTGGAGTCGCGGGCGGTGCTCGGTGTTCCGGACGCGTACGAGCTGCCCCGCTCGCCCGGTAACGGCTACCTCAAGTTCGGCACCGAGCCGCTGATCCGGTTCAAGGCCGCCTATGTGGGCGGGTCGATCCGGCGGGCCGGCGCGGGCGGCGGCCCGGCCGATCACACCGACCTGCGGGTCCTGCCCTGGACGACGCGGCACGTTGCGGTCCCGGCCGCCGCGCCCAAACCGAAGCCGGCCGCCGAGCCGGACGGCCCGAAACTGGCCGACGTGATCGTGGACCGCCTGGTCGGGCAGGGTCCGCCGGCACACCAGGTGTGGCTGCCGCCGCTCGAGGTGTCCCCGGTTCTGGACGAACTGCTCGGCCCGGTCGGAGTCGCCCCGGGCCGCGGGCTGACCTTCACCAACCCGGCGCTGCACGGCCGCCTCCAGGTGCCGGTCGCGGTCGTCGACAAACCCCGCGAGCAGCTGCGCGACGTGATGTGGCTCCAACTGGCGGGCGCGGCCGGGCATGTGGCGGTGGTCGGCGGCACGCTCAGCGGCAAGTCGACCGCGCTGCGGACCCTGATCTGCGGGCTGGCGCTGTCCCACACACCGGCCGAGGTGCAGGTGTACTGCCTGGACTTCGGTGGCGGCTCGCTCGGCACGCTGCGGGACCTGCCGCACGTGGGCGGGGTGTTCGGGCGGCTGGACGCGGAGGGTGTCCGGCGTACGGCCGGCGAGATGGTGACGCTGCTGGCCCAGCGGGAGGCCCGGTTCGCCGAACTCGGGGTGGACTCGATGGCCGCCTACCGGAGCCGGCGGGCGGGCGGATCCGACCCGTTCGGTGACGTGTTCGTGGTGGTCGACGGGTGGTCCACGATCCGTAAGGAGTACGAGGAACTGGAGCCGGTGCTGACCGACCTGGCGACGCGTGGCCTGTCGTACGGGATCCACCTGGTGGCGGCCGCCTCCCGCTGGATGGACTTCCGCCCGGCCGTACGGGACCTCTTCGGCTCCCGGCTCGAACTGCGGCTCGGCGACCCGTCCGACTCGATCATCAACCGGCGGGCCGCGCAGGCGGTACCGGACCAGACGCCCGGTCGCGGTGTGATCGAGCACCCGACCGACCGCAACCGGGGTCTGCACCTGCTGACGGTTCGGCCCGAGGTGAGCACTCTCGGGGACACCGCCGGGCTGGTCAAGGCGGTGGCGGCGGCCTGGGAGGGCCCGGTCGCCCCGCGAGTGCGCCTGCTGCCGGCCACGGTTCCGTACAGTGACCTGCCGGTGGATCGGGGCAACGGCCTGCGGCTGCCGATCGGCATCGCCGAAGCGGATCTGCGGCCCGTCGAGATCGACTTCGCGACCGACCCGCACTTCCTGCTCTTCGGCGACTCCGAGGCCGGCAAGTCGTCGTTCCTGCGCGCGCTGGCCACCACGATCACCAGCCGGTTCCGGCCGGAGGAGGCCCGGATCATCCTGGTCGACTACCGGCGCAGCCTGATGGACCTGCCCGAGTCGGAACACCGGATCGGGTACGGCATGCAGGCGCAGCAGACCAACGACCTGATCCTGTCCGCCGCCGGTTACATGCAGCGGCGACTGCCGGGTCCGGACGTGACGGCCCGTCAACTGCGCGACCGCTCCTGGTGGACCGGTCCGGAGCTGTTCGTGCTGGTCGACGATTACGACCTGGTGGTGGCCGGGCCGACCAACCCGCTACTGCCCCTGCTGGAATACCTTCCGCAGGCCCGCGACATCGGCCTGCACCTGGCGCTGACCCGCCGGTCCGGTGGCGCCGGGCGGGCTCTCTTCGAACCGGTGGTGCAACGGCTGCGCGAGCTGTCCGCCCCGGGTCTCGTGATGTCCGGGGCGCCGGACGAGGGCGCGCTCATCGGCAACGTCCGTCCGGCAAACCTCCCGCCTGGACGTGGTCGCCTGGTCACGCGGCGTGAAGGTACCCGCTTGATTCAGTTGGCTCACCTGCCACCTTTTCGCGATTCCGGAAAATCGACAGACCCTCAGTGCGATTAGCCACGTAGGACCGCAGCGACACGCCGTTGTGGGGGAGTAATCTCCCTCCATCGACTAACCGTCCGACTGAACGTCTCAGAACTGACCCGTCTCAGAATGGCGACGCCGACCCGTGAGCAGTGTGAGCATCGTGTCCCGGCCGGACAGGCCGCGATGGGTGGCACCCGCCGGCGGTTGGCCGGTGCTGAGCCGGCGGCTCGGCGCGTCGGCGCTGGCGGGCCTGATCGCCTTCGGTCCGGCGTCCGTCCCGGAGCCCGCCGTCCCGCTTCCCGCTGTCCCACTTCCCGCTGTCCCACTTGCCGCTGTCCCGCTTCCCGCCGGCCATGGAGCGGGTCTCCCGGCCGAGCCGATCGACACGGCCGGAGCATCGGTGCGCGCCGACCAGTGGCAGGTGCAGGCGCTCAACCTGACCGAGGCGTGGAACTACTCGGACGGCGCCGGCATCACCGTCGCCGTGATCGACTCCGGGGTGGACGCCCACCACCCCGACCTGGACGGCCAGGTTCTCCCCGGGCTCGACCTGGTCGACCGGAAAGGCGACGGCGAGAGCGACCCGGTCGGGCACGGCACCTCGGTGTCGGCCCTGATCGCAGGCCGCTCCGACGACCAGCACGGCGTCATCGGCATCGCCCCGAAATCGAAGATCCTGCCGGTCCGGGTACTGGACGAGGAGAACCGCTACGACGACGCCCTGATCGTGGCCAAGGGCCTGCGCTGGGCGGTCGACCATGGCGCCAAGGTGGTCAACCTGTCGCTCGGGGGCAGCGGATCCAGCGCGACCCTGGCGGCCGCGATCGACTACGCGTTCGCCAAGGACGTCGTGGTGGTCGCCTGCACCGGCAACGCGACCGGCACCGCCACGGCCACCACACCACGCTCCGGGGTGTGGTACCCGGCACGGGAACCCGGCGTGATCGCCGTCGGCGGCCTGGACCGGGATGGCGAAGGCATCTGGTCCGGATCCGTCACCGGCAAGGAGACGGTCGTGACCGCCCCGGCGAACGACCTGGTCGGCGCACGCCCCGGCGGCTACTGGAAAGTGCAGGGCACCAGCTTCGCCTCCCCCATGGTGGCCGCCACCGCGGCACTGATCCGCTCCCGCTGGCCCGACATGCCGGCCGGCGAGGTCGTCAACCGGATCATCAAAACCGCCCAGGACCGTGGCGACCCGGGCCGCGACCCCGAATTCGGTTTCGGCCTCGTCGACCCGGTGGCCGCGCTCACCGCCGACGTGCCCCAGGTGATCGGCAACCCGCTCGACACCACCCCGCCGCCCGGCGTGGCCCGTTTCGGCAGCGCACCGGCCCCGGGGCAGGCCCAGTCGGCCCCTGAAACCAGCACCGAGCCGAACGCCGCCGCGCAGCCCCCGGGACAGAACATCGGCGGCTGGGCGGCACCCACCGAATCCACCCCCACCGGCGTCCCGGTGGCCCGCTGGATCGCCATCCTGCTGTTCCTGCTCTCCGCGGTCGCCGCCGCGATAACGATCCGCCGCTTCGCAGCCGACTGAGCTCTGCTGGCCCTGCTGGTTGGGCTGGCTCTGCTGGCTCTGCTGGTTGGGCTGGTGGGGCTGGTTGGGCTGGCTCTGCTGGTTGGCTTCGCTCCGCGGCAAAGAGCCTTGTTCACCGGTGTCGAGGCAGGTGATTTCCCGCCGCCGGCAAACCCCGCTGGCGTCGGCAAAACACTTGCCTCGACACCGGCGGCCTTTGCGGGGGACGTCGAGTGCACCGCCTGGCCGGGGTGAGGCGGGCCGTTTCGTTGGTGGGTCGGGTGGACGATCACGCGACCCGATTGCCAGGTTACGGCCGTAGCGCGTCTGCTGGCAGAAGATCCACTCCGGCTGGCCACCAGAGTTGCCTCGAGGTGCTTGAGTCAACACCCAGAACCAGCCGAGAGAACGAACCGGCTGGCCGACAGGGTTTGACCCTGCTGGCCAAATCGCCCGCCCCACCCGCCTGCACGCCCGCCAGGCGGACGGGCGGGCGCACACAGCGCACCGCCGGAGCGCCCCACCGTCCCGGCGCCCCGGCGTCCCGGCGTCCCGGCGTCCTGACGTCCTGGCGCCCCGGCGTCCCGGCGTCCTGGCATCCTGGCGTCCGGTGGGCGGAGGGCCGGTGTGCAGGGCGATGTGTGCTCGGAGAACGTGACACCCGTAGTGGGTGTGACGACACCCGTTGCGGGTGTCACGTCTGCGGAACA
>NZ_JBFAMR010000059.1:0-54500 GCF_040656595.1 Actinoplanes sp. NPDC049802 | reverse complement strand
CGCTGCTCGAACTGCTCCGCACACGGCTCGGAGCCCGTAACCCGGTCGCCGCGTCCTGGCTGCACAGGGGCCTCACCAGCCAGGACGTCGGAGCGCACCCGAACCCAACACGCGGGTTGGGGGTCACGGGCGGCCTGCGGGCTGCCGTTCCACGACGGTGCGGTAGGCCTCGGCGGCCCACGGCACCCTCGTCTCCGAGGGCAGCCGGCCGGAGCCGGCCACCTCCCGGACGATCTCGTCGATCCCGGTGACGACCCGCCCGCCGCCGTCCGGGTGCGGGGCGAGCCAGCCGTCGCCGATCACGCGTGGCGCGGGCGCCCGCACGATCGCCTCGGCGACCGCGGTGAACAGCTCGGTACGGGCCAGCGGCGCCAGCAGCGGCGTCCGCGGGTCGCGCCGGTGCTCGATCAGGTTCTCCAGCAGGCCGGTCCGCCCGGGGACGCGCTGGAGAGCGGCCTGCCCGGAAAGCCGGAGCCGGTCGGTCGGGTACTCCAGGACGGCGCCGCCGACCCGGATCTCCCCGGCGATGAAGACCTCCGACGCCAGCGTCACCCCCACGGTGATCCGGCGCCCGTCGTCTCCGGTCAGGCGCAGGAACGTGGTGTCGTCGGTCTCGATCGGCCGGGTCCGGTAGCGTTCCAGCTCCATCCGTACCGGCCGGAAGCCGGGGCCGGCCTCGTCGGCCAGCACCAGCGCCTGCATCAGGGCGTGCGCGAACGGGTTGACCAGCGCCCCGTCCAGCACCGGCCGGCCGTTCACGGAACGGCGCCCGGCCCAGGGCGCCCGGTCGTAGTAGGTGTCCGGCCGCCACCACGCCCCGGACACCCCGATCGGCCCGGCCGGCGCGGACGCGCACAGCTCGGCGAGCGCCGCCGAGCCGAGCGCCTGGAATCCGACCTGGCAGATCCGGCCGCTCCCGGTCACGGCCGCCGTCAGCCGGTCGTGCTCGTCCGACGACATCACCGGCGGCTTCTCCAGCAGCAGATCGGCGCCGACCGCCAGCACGTCCAGCGCGATCGCCAGGTGGGTGTGCGGCGGAGTGCACACGATCACGATCTCCGGCCGTTCCCCGGCGAGCAGTTCACGGTGGTCGCGGTAGAACGGCACCCCGGG
Organism: Actinoplanes sp. NPDC049802; assembly: GCF_040656595.1. Taxonomy (NCBI): domain Bacteria; kingdom Bacillati; phylum Actinomycetota; class Actinomycetes; order Micromonosporales; family Micromonosporaceae; genus Actinoplanes; species Actinoplanes sp. NPDC049802. The sequence goes on along the minus strand of NZ_JBFAMR010000059.1, from coordinate 53,387 downwards.
CAGCGGCGCGTCCGGGTGCGGGTCGACCGGCTGCCGGTCGCAGAGGCCGGCCACCTCGACGGTTCCGGCGTCGGACAGCCTCTGCAACGTACGCCGGTGCGAGAGGCCGTGGCCCCCGGCGCCGATCAGCGCCACCCGGGTGGCCATCAGCCCAGCCCCTTCACCGTCGCCACGACGCCGTGCCGGTCCAGTTCGCCGTACCAGCGCACCAGTTCGGAGCGCAGGGCCGCGTCGCCGGCGAGTTCCGGCCCGAAGATCGCGTCCACGCCGAGCAGCGCGCCGACCGCACCGGCCGGCGTGTCCGGCGCGGCGGCCAGCGCGTCCCGGATCGGCCCGGCCAACGGGTCGTCCAGTGGGAGCCGGGCGCCGCTGTCGGCGTATCCCCGCGCGAAGCGCATCCACGCGGCCACCATCAGCGCGCCCCAGACGGGCACGGCACCGGCGCGGCGGCGCTCGGTGATCGCGGCGAGCATCCGGTACGGCAGCTTCTGGCTGCCGTCCATCGCCACCTGCAGGTTGCGGTGGCCCAGCTCCCGGTTGGCGAACCGTTGCAGGGACTGCTCGCCGTACCCGGTCACGGTGACCCCGGACGGCGGCTCGATGGTCGGCGCGATGTCGTCGGCGATGAACCGGCGCAGCAGCCCGGTCATCCCGGGCATCTCCAGGGAGTCGGCGATGTACTCGCGCCCGGCCAGCGCGCCCAGGTACGCGGCCGCCGAGTGGACCCCGTTGAGGGCGCGCAGTTTGCACAGCTCCCACGGGGTGACGTCGCCGGTGAGCACCGCGCCGGCGGCCGCCCAGTCCGGCCGGCCGCCGGGGAAGTCGTCCTCGATCACCCACTGGGTGAACGGCTCGGCCACCACCGGCACGGTGTCCTCGGCGCCCAGCGCGACGGCCGCCCGCCGGATGTGGTCGGCGCTGGTGGCGGGCACGATCCGGTCGACCATGGTGGCCGGGAAGGCGACACCGGCGGGCATGTCCACGCCGGCCACCTCGAGCGCCTGGGCGACCAGGCCCCGGATGCGTGGCCCGTTGCCCTGCATGTTGTCGCAGCAGAGCACGGTGAGCGGGCCGCCGCCGGCCGCCTGCCGCCGTATCAGGGCGCGGGCCAGCAGCGCCGGCACGCCGACCGGCGGCGCCTGCCCGGTGAGCTGGGCGCGCAGGTCGTCGTCGAGCAGCAGCCGCCCGGCCGGATCCATCCGGTACGCCTTCTCGGTGACGGTCATCGACACGATCCGGATGCCCGGGTCGGCGATCGCCGCGACCACCCCGTACGGGTCGCCGGCGGCGTGCCCGAACCCGGCCAGGATGCCGATCGTGCGGGCCCGGTCCGGTCCCCCGCCGACGGTCAGGACGCTGTACAGACCGTCCTGCGCGCGCAGTTTGTCGAGGATCTCGCGGGAGCGTGGGGCGACACCGATGATCCCCCAGTCGCCGCCCGACGCGGCGACCGCGTCCTCGGTGAAGACGGCCTGGTGGGCGCGGTGGAAGGCGCCCAGGCCGAGGTGGACGATCCCGGCACGGACGCTGCCGGGGCTGACGGCCGGACGGCTCGCCTCGGGCAGTGACGCCAGCGCGCCGCGGCCGAGGCGGTAGGTCACCGCCATGCCGGCCCGTCCGGGAAGCGGAACTCGGCGATCGACGCCGGCTTCATCTCGACGCTGTAGCCGGGCGCCCGCGGCAGCCGGTAACGGCCGTCGGTCACGGTGACCGGGTCGGTGAAGTGCTCGTGCAGGTGGTCGACGTACTCGATCATGCGGCCGTCCAGCGACCGGCCCACCCGCAGGAAGTCGAAGATCGCCAGGTGCTGCACGTACTCGCAGAGGCCGACGCCACCGGAGTGCGGGCAGACCGGAACCCCGAACTTGGCGGCCAGCAGCAGGATGGACAGCACCTCGTTGACCCCGGCGACCCGGCAGGCGTCGACCTGGCAGACGCCGATCGCGCCGGCCTGCAGCAGCTGCTTGAAGATCACCCGGTTGGCGGCGACCTCACCGGTGGCGACCCGGACCGGGGCGACCGCGCGGGCGATGCGGGCGTGGCCGAGCACGTCGTCGGCGTGGGTGGGTTCCTCGATCCAGTACGGGTCGAAGGCTTTCAGCTCCTCCATGGCGGCGATCGCCTGGTCGACGTCCCAGACCTGGTTGGAGTCCATCATGAGCAGGGCGCCCTCGGGCAGCTCGCCACGGATGATCCCGGCCCGGCGGACATCGTCCGGAAGCGTACCGCCGGTCTTCATCTTGACCGCGCGCCAGCCGTCGGCCACCGCCTGCCGGGTCAGTTCGCGCACCTTGTCGTCCGGGTAGCCGAGCCAGCCCACGCTCGTGGTGTACGCCGGGAAGCCGTCGCGTTCCAGTTCGGCCAGGCGTTCGGCGTACCCGATGGTGCCCTTCTCGAGGATCTCGCGGGCCTCGCCGGGCGTGATCGCGTCGCTGATGTGCCGGAAGTCGATGGCGGCGACCAGCTCGCCGGCCGGCATCTCGGCGAGGTAGCGCCACATCGGCTTGCCGGCGAGGCGGGCCCGCAGGTCCCAGACCGCGTTGATCAGCGCGCCGGACGCCATGTGGATGACGCCCTTCTCCGGTCCGAGCCAGCGCAGCTGCGCGTCCGCGGTGATGGACCGCCAGAAGCCGACCTGGTCGGCGGCGATGTCCTCGACGGTGCGGCCGGTGACGTGGTGGGCCAGCGCCTCGACGGCCGCGCAGGTGAGCTCGTTGCCGCGCCCGTTGGTGAAGGTCAGGCCGCTGCCGGTGACGCGCGCGTCGGTGGTGATCTCGACGTAGGTGGCCGAGTAGTCACCCTTGTTGATCGCGTCGGAACCGTCGCCGGCGGCCGCGGTCGGGAACCGGACGTCGTGGACGTCGACGCCGGTGATCCGCACTGTCATGAGTTCTTCTCCAGTCGGAAGACACGCTTCGGGAGGTGGTAGGCGAGGTCGGCGATGGTCTCGGCGGCCTCGTCGAGCGGGAGGCGGTGCTCGGCGACGAGCCGGGCCAGGAAGCCGGCGTCGACGCGGCGGGCCACGTCGTGCCGGGCCGGGATGGAGCAGAACGCGCGGGTGTCGTCGACGAATCCGGACGTGTTGTAGAAGCCGGCCGTCTCGGTGGCGGTCTCCCGGAACCGGCGCAGGCCCTCCGGACTGTCCAGGAACCACCAGGGCGCGCCCAGGTAGAGGCTGGGGTAGCCGCCGGCGAGCGGGGCGAGCTCGCGGGTGAAGACGGTCTCGTCCAGCGTGTAGAGCACGATCCGCAGGCGGGGGTCGTCGCCGTACGCGTCGAGCAACGGCTTGAGCGCGTGCACGTAGTCGGTGGCCGACGGGATGTCGCCGCCCACGTCGCGGCCGTGCCGCCGGTAGAGGGCCTCGTTGTGGTTGCGGACCGAACCCGGGTGCAGCTGCATGACCAGGCCGTCCTCGAGGGACATGCGGGCGAACTCGACGAGCATGTGCGCCCGGAACGCCTCGGCGTCGGCGTCGGTGGCGCCGCCGCCGAGGGCCTTGCGGTAGAGGACGGCCGCGTCGGCGTCGCTCAGCACCAGGGTGGCGGCGGTGAGGTGGCCGTGGTCGGAGCTGGTGGCGCCGGCCTCGATGAACGCGGCCCGGCGGCTGCGCAGCGCGTTCAGGAAGCCGGGGTAGGTGCCGACGTCGAGGCCGGTCAGCTCGCCGAGCCGGGCGACCCGCTCGGCCCAGCCGGGCCAGTCCGGGTCGATCAGGTTGTCCGGCCGGAACGTGGTGATCACCCGGCCGCCCGGTCCGCCCCAGCCGTCGGCGGCCAGTTTGGCGTGCGCGTGCAGCTCGTCGAGGGGGCTCTCGGTGGTGGCCAGGACCTCGATGTTGAATCGGGTGAACAGCGCCCGCGGCCGGAACCCGGGTTCGGCGAGCCGGGCGGACAGCTCGTCGTAGATCTCGTCGGCGTTCGCGGCGTTCAGCGGCTCGGTGAGGCCGAAGACGCCGGAGAGGACCTTCTCGGTCCAGAGCCGCGACGGGGTGCCCCGGAACAGTTTCCAGTTCTCCGCCAGCAGCCGCCAGATCACCCGCCCGTCGGTCTCCACCGCCGACCCGTCGACGCTGGGCACGCCGAGCCGGGCCGGGGGGATGCCCTGGCTGGCCAGCATCCGGGTGACGTAGTGGTCGGGGACCACGAACAGCCGGGCCGGGTCCGGAAACGGCTCGTCGTCGGCGAGCAGCACCGGGTCGACGTGCCCGTGCGGGCTGATCAGGGGCAGGTCCTTGGCGTGCCGGTACAGCTCGCGGGCGATCTGCCGCTGGGTCGGCTCGGCGGGGAAGAGGTGGTTCTCGTCGATCACTCGTTGTCCTCAAGATTCAGAAGGTCCGGCACGCGGACGGCCTGCCCCTGAGCCAGGGACTCGTTGGCGGCCAGGCCGGTGAGCAGGGCTCGGGCGCCGTCGACGGCGTTCGCGGTGCGCCCGAGGGGGTCCGGTGGCGCGTCCGGCCGGATCAGGTCGGCGAGCATGCGCACGTCGGCGCCACCGTGCCCGTGCCGGGACAGCCCGTCCACTCCGATCTCCCGGGGCGGCGCCCAGAACGGGCGGAGGAGCAGCCGTTTGCTGCCTTTCTCGGCGGTCGACTCGGCGCCCGGCTCGCCCTTGACGCCGGCCGCGGCCGCGGGTGAGACGTGGTCGCTCTCCACGACCTCCAGTTCCAGGCGGCCTTTGCTGCCGTTGAACATCACCCGGTAGCCCTCCCAGGGCGCGTACGCCGTGAGGTGGTAGCTCATCGACGCGCCCCGGGTGTAGCGGACCAGCACGGCCATGTCGTCCTCGATGGTCACACCGGGCGCGAAGACGTTGCGGTCCCGGATGTAGCCGTCGTAGCCCTCGGCTTCCAGGTAGAGCTCGCGCATGGTGGGCTCGTCGGCCATCCGCAGCGCGAACGGGTCGCCGTCGGCGTCGGCCGCCCCGTGTGCCCGCTCGTAGTCGCGGGCGTACCCGTGGCGGCGGCCCTGCTCGCCGTAGAAGAACAGCCGCCCGGCCGCGAAGACCTGCTCGGGGCCGTCGTCGAGCCACCAGTTGACCAGGTCGAAGTGGTGGCCGGCCTTGTGCACGAGCAGGCCGCCGGAGTTGGCCTTGTCGCGGTGCCAGCGGCGGAAGTAGTCGGCGCCGTGCCGCACGTCGAGCAGCCACTCGAAGTGGACCGAGCCCACCTCGCCGATCTCGCCGGACGAGATGACCCGCTTCACCGCCTCGTGCAGCGGGTTGTAGCGGTAGTTGAAGGTGACCCGGACGTCGCGCCCGGTGCGCCGCTGGGCGTCCAGGATGCGGCGGCAACCGGCGACGTCGACGGTCATCGGCTTCTCGGTGATCGCGTCGCAGCCGGCGTCCAGCGCCGCGGCGACGTAGTGGTCGTGGTAGCGGTCCACGGTCGCGACCAGCACGACGTCGACGCGTTCACGCTTGAGCATCTCGGTGAAGTCGGCCGCGTCGTACACCGGGACGGGTTCGGCGAGCCGCTTGTTGTGGACGGCCGGCCGTGCCTGGTTGGTGTCCGCCATGGCGACCAGTTCGGCTACGTCCGCGTGGTCGCCGGTGATCGCGCGGAGAAACATTCCAGCCCGTGAGCCGGCGCCCACGAGGGCGTACCGGCGGCGGGAATTGAGGGGCATTCCGTCGCCTCCATTCGGCAAACGTTTGCAACAGCTTAGGGAGCAAACCATGACCCAAGTCAATGCATCGCCGGTATTTGTCCAGCTATAACCAGAATCGGTCATGCCGCGGCAACAAGATCGACATCGAAGGGCGTTGACACCACAGCAACCGTTTGCATTAATGGCTCTCACCGAGAGACCCGGGTCACATCCGGGGCGTAATCAAGGGAGGCATCGTGGCCGTGACCATCCGGGACGTCGCAAGGGCGTCCGGAGTGCACATCTCCACGGTGTCGCGCACGTTCTCCGCACCGCACCTGGTCAACCCCGAGACCCGATCCCGGGTTCTGGCCACCGCGGAGCAGCTCGGTTACCGCCCCAACCGGGCGGCCCGGGCGCTGATCACCGGACGTACCCACAACATCGGCCTGATCGTGGCCGATATCGCGAACCCGTTCTTCCCGCCTCTGATCAAGGCGGCCGAGACCCACGCCCGGCGGCGGGACTACCACGTCTTCGTCGCCGACACCGATGAGGATCCGATCGTCGAGTCCGACCTGGTGCACGCACTGGCCAAGCAGGTCGACGGGATCCTGCTCTGCAGTCCCCGGATGAGCGACGACCAGATAGAGCAGCTGCGCCGCGAGGTGCCCCTGGTCGTCGTCAACCGCATGATCACCGGCTTGCCCGCGGTGGTCATGGACGTGGGACAGGGCGCCCGGGAGGCCGTGCGCCACCTGCTCGACCTGGGTCACCGCCACCTGGTCTACCTGGCCGGGCCGCGGGGCTCATGGACCAACCGGGAGATCCGCCGGGCCGCCGGGGCCACCGCCCGCACGGCCGGCGCGGATCTCACCGTCCTCGGCCCGAACCAGCCGGTCGAGGAGGCCGGGGCGGCCGCCGCCGAAGCGGTGCTCGCCACCGGCGCCACCGCGGTGCTGGCCTACAACGACCTGATGGCGATCGGCTTGCTGCAGGCGTTGCAGGACCGCGGTGTGGAGGTCCCCGGGCAGGTCAGCATCGTCGGGATCGACGACATCGCGTACAGCGGGCTGGTCCGGCCACGGCTCACCACCGTGGCCAACCCGACCGCCGCCGCCGGCCGCACCGCCGTCGACATGTTGCTCCAGCAGGGCGACGACGGCGCCACCGGGCAGGTCACCCTCCGGACCGACTTGATCATTCGCAACTCCACCGGACCGGGGCCGTGCGCCCCGGCCGTCGCGTTCGCCGCTGAGGTTGCCGCACACGTCAAGGAGTGACGAAACCCCATGACCACCGCATCCCACCCCCTTCCCCGGCGCCGCCTGCTCCGCGGCCTGGTCGCCGGCATGCTGGCCCTTCCGCTCGCCCTCGGCGCCTGTGGCGGCGAGGAGTCCGCCGACGACGGCAAGGTCGAACTGAGCTTCTTCTGGTGGGGGGCCGAGGCCCGCGCCCAGCTCACCGAGCAGGCCCTCGCCCTCTACACGACCAAGCACCCCGAGGTCACGTTCAAGAAGACCTGGCAGGCCAACCAGGGCTACTTCGACAAGCTCGCCACGCTCACCGCGGGCAACGACGCGCCGGACATCTTCCAGATCGACGACAACTACCTGGCCGAGTACGCGACCCGCAACGTCACGCTCGACCTCACCGAGTACCAGAAGTCCGGGAAGATCGACACCTCGAAGTTCCCGGAGGGCCTGGTCACGTACGCCACCGTCGACGGCAAGCTGGCCGGCCTGCCGATGGGTGAGAACACCCAGGGCCTGGTCTTCAACAAGGCCAAGCTGGAGGCCGCCAAGGTGCCGCTGCCCACCACCGGGCAGACCTGGGAGGAGCACATCGCCTGGGCCAAGAACGCCGCCGCGAAGACCGGTGTCGCCGGCACCCAGGACCCGAGCGCCGACTACAAGGCGTTCTGGGTGTGGCTGCGCCAGAACGGCAAGGAGTTCTACAACGGCAACCAGCTCGGCTTCACCCAGGCCGACGTGCAGGCCTGGTTCGAGCTGTGGAAGGGCGCCCGGGACGCCAAGGCCACCCCGACCCCGGACGTGATCCACGAGGGCAACGCCACCGACGTCAGCAAGCAGCTGGTCGTCACCGGCAAGGCGCTCACCTCCTGGGTGTGGGCCAACCAGATGCCCGAGCTGCAGAAGAACACCAAGGACGCGCTGGAGGTCATCGCGTACCCGGGTGATGCGAGCAAGCAGTGGCCGCGCGCCTCGATGTACTTCTCCGTCTACAAGGGCAGCGAGCACAAGGACGTCGCGGCCGACGTGCTGAACTTCCTGGCCAACGACCCGGAGGCCGGCAAGATCCTCGGCACCGACCGGGGCATCCCGGCGAACACCGAGATCCGCGCCCAGGTCGCCGCGTCGACCGAGAACCCGTCGATGAAGCAGACCATCGCCGTGGTCCAGGAACTGGCGAAGAACTTCGGCCCGGCGCCCGCCGTGCCGCCGAAGGGCCACAGCACGGTCCGCACCGAGCTGACCAAGGCCGCCGAGGAGGCCCAGTACGGGCGCGCCACCCCGGCCAAGGCCGCCGAGCAGTTCTTCGCCGCCGCTCAGGCCGCGATCAGCCGGTGAGTCCGGTGGCGGTATCCACGGCACGGCCCTCACCGCCCGCGCCGCAGGCCGGTCCCGCCGCTTCCCAGCGGCGGGGCCGGCCCGCCCGGCGCAGTGCCGACGGCGTAGCCGGCTACGTCTTCCTCTCCCCCTGGCTGCTCGGGCTGCTGACCATCACGGCCGTCCCGATGCTGATGTCGCTGTACCTCAGCTTCACCAACTACGACGTCCTCTCCGACTGGGCGTCGATGGAGTGGGTCGGGCTGGACAACTACCGCACCATGTTCACCGACGACCCGTCCTTCTGGCACGCGGTCCGGGTGACCCTGGTGTTCGCCCTGGTGGCCACCCCGCTCAAGCTGGCCGCGGCGCTCGGCGTGGCGGTGCTGCTGAACCGGTCTTTCAAGGGCGCCGGCCTGTTCCGTGGCCTGTTCTACCTGCCGTCCCTGCTGGGCGGCAGCGTGGCGCTGGCCATCGTCTGGGTCAACATGTTCAACCGGGACGGCGCGTTCAACCAGTTCCTGAGCTGGTTCGGCATCGAGGGCAAGGCCTGGGTCAACGACCCCGACTTCGCGCTCGGCAGCCTGATCCTGCTGGCGGTGTGGCAGTTCGGCGCCCCGATGGTGATCTTCCTGGCCGGTCTCAAGCAGGTCCCGACCGAGCTGTACGAAGCGGCGTCGGTGGACGGGGCCGGCTCGGTGCGCAAGTTCCTCAGCATCACGCTGCCGATGCTCTCGCCGGTCATCTTCTTCAACCTGGTGCTGGAGACGATCAACGGGTTCCAGGGCTTCACCTCGGCGTTCGTGCTCAGCAACGGCACCGGCGGCCCGGTCGACTCGACCCTCATGTACACGCTGCACCTCTACATCAAGGGCTGGAACGAGTACCAGATGGGCTACGCCTCGGCGATGGCCTGGGTCTTCCTGCTCGCGATCGGCCTGGTCACCGCCGTCGTCTTCCGGACCGGCAGGTTCTGGGTGCACTACTCGGACGGAGAAGACTGATGACCCTCCAGCGCCTGGCCCGGCCGTTGACGCTGGTCCTGCTCTCGGCGGTGGTGCTCTACCCGCTGGTGTGGATGCTCGGCAGCTCGTTCAAGAGCCCGGCCGAGGTCCTGAACAACGTGTCGGTGCTGCCTGACGAGTGGACGCCCGGCAACTACACCGACGGCTGGAACAACTTCGACGTCAGCTTCGGGCGGTTCTTCGTCAACAGCGCGCTCGTCGCCGGCCTCACCGTGGTCGCGAACTGCATCTCGTGCCTGCTGGCGGCGTACGCCTTCGCCCGGCTCAAGTTCCGGCTGCGCGGCTTCTGGTTCGCCATCATGATCGGGACGCTGCTGCTGCCCGGCCACGTGCTGATCGTGCCGCAGTTCGTCATGTTCAAGACGTTCGGATGGGTGGGCGGCGACTGGCCGTACGCCCCGCTGATCGTCCCGCAGCTGCTGGCCACCGAGGCGTTCTTCGTCTTCCTGATGGTCCAGTTCATGCGGGGTGTGCCGCGGGAGCTGGACGAGGCCGCCACGATCGACGGCTGCAGCCCGTACGGCGTGTTCCGGCACGTCATCCTGCCGCTGTCGCGCCCGGCGCTGGTGTCGACCGCGATCTTCTCGTTCATCTGGACCTGGAACGACTTCTTCCGCCAGCTGGTCTACCTCTCCGACCTGGAGAAGTACACCGCCCCGGTGGCGCTGACGCTGTTCATCGACTCCAGCGGCCAGACGTCGGTGGGCCCGATGTTCGCCATGTCGGTGCTGTCGCTGGCGCCGGTCTTCCTGTTCTTCGTGGCCTTCCAGCGGATGCTCGTCGAGGGCATCAACACGTCGGGTCTCAAGGGATGACGACGCCCGCCTCCGCCGGCCCGCTCGCCATGACCGCGGGTGGGCCGGGCGGCCCGAACTGGCCGCACGAGGACGAGCCGCCGATCCGGCCGGACTGGCGGGAGCGGTTCGCCCTCGGCGCCGATCTCGCGTTGATCGGCATCGGGGTGACCGTGGCGGCGCTGCCGCTGCTGACCCTGCCGGCGGCGCTGGCCGCCGGATCGACGGCGGTCCGGCACCGTTACCACACCGGTTCGCTGCCGGAGTTCCGCCCGTTGCTGCGGCAGTTCCGCCGTACCCTGCTGCCCGGCGTCCCGGTCGTGCTGGTGGCGGCGCTGCTGCTGCTCGACCTGATCGCGCTGAGCCGCGGCTGGGTGCCCGGCGGCGCCCCGATGCTGGCGCTCACCGGCGCGGTCGTCACCTGGCTGGCCGGAGTCGCCACGCTCACCCTGGTCGCCGGCGGGCGGGACCCGTCGCAGCCGTGGCGGACCGCCGCCGGCTGGGCGTGGGGTCTCGCCGTGAGCCGGCCGTGGTCGGCGGTCGCACCGGCGCTCGCCGGTGTGCTCGCCTTCTTCCTGGGGCTCTCGGTGCCCGCGACGATCCCGCTGGTGATCGGCTTCCACCTGTTCGCGGCGCACGTCATCAGCGACCGGCTGGCTCCTCCGGAGTGACATCGGTGGATGCCGGCGCCCCGGCTCGGTCTCGGCGAGCCGCCTCCGTAACGTCGGCGGAGGCCGGCTTCGGCGTGGTTTCGGCGGGTGCCGGCCACCGGCGGGCGGCCAGCCACCAGGCGCCCAGCAGGAGCAGCACCAGCAGGCCGAGAGCCACGGTCCCCAGCGGGAGCAGGGTGAGCGTGTCCAGGTCCAGCAACGGCGGTGACCCCGCCCGGCTGCGGCCCTGCGCCAGGATCCGATCGGGCACGTCGAGCGACTCGACGTCGCCGTTGACTCCGATCCCGTCGCCGGCCGTCAGCTGCCGGCCGGTGCCCAGCTCGATCAGCCGGGCCCGCTCGATGCCGACCTGGCTGGTCAGCTCGTCCTGCCCGAGGGCGTCGTCGAACACCGACGGGCTGGCGTACCGGGTGGCCGTGTACTCGGCGGTCGCCGGCTGATCCCTCCACCAGCCGAGGACCCGCAGCGCGTAGACGCCGTCGCGGGTCCAGGACGGCCCGGTCACCGTGCCGTCGGCCGCCGAGATCGTCCGGACCGTCCACCGCCGTGGGTATCCGTCGCAGTCGCACTCCTCGCCGGACACCACGAGCAGGCTCCGCCCGTCCCGGGTCCACGCGCCCTTCCCGGCGATCCGCGCGCCGTCCGGCAGCGGCAGGTCCACGCTCGCGCCACCGGCCAGGGTGAGCACCCGGATCCGGTCCTCCACCTGGAAGGCGAGCCGGGAACCGTCCGGCGAGAACGCCACGGTCCATCCGGCGAGCGCGGCCAGGGGGCTGAGCACGGCTATCTCGCGCGTCGCGCCGCTGCGCACGTCGAAGATCCGCAGCCGTACGCCCTTGCCAGGCCCGTCCGGGTTGTTCCACCAGCCGAACAGCAGCGCCACCGAGTTCCCGTCCGGCGACCACGCCTGGGCGTCGACGCGGACGTCGTCGGTGTCGTGGCGCACCCGGAAGGGGATGGTCTTGCCGGTGGCCAGGTCGGTGACGCCTTCCTCGGTGGCCAGTCGTGTGCCGTCCGGGGAGATCACCGAGGACATGCCGGCCGTTCCGTACATGTCGGTGACCCGGTAGGTGTCGTCCTCGCGCCCGACCAGCCCGGAGAGATGGTCGGAATCGTCGGAGAACCACGTGTTGGACGTGTAGAGCACGGACGCCGCCCCGATCGGCGCTTCGAGACCGTCCGAGGTCCACGGCGACGGCGCGCCGATCCTCTCCGGCAGCGATCCGGCGCCCTGCGGCGCGGGCTTCGACGAGCCGCCGACCGGGTGCCAGTCGAAGGCCAGCCCCGGGTAGCCGCAGCACAGCACCAGCAGCGTGAACAGCGTGACGAAGGCGGTGACCCGCGCCGTCACCCCGGCCCACCGCGGCAGCACACTCGCCCGCACCCGCGCCTCCCCAAGATCGACATGCAGCGGCGCGCCGAGCATAGATGACGATATAAAGCCCAGCGGAGTCACGGCGATGGAGATCCCCGGCCATCGCCGGAACCTGCCGGCCGGGTGAGGGTCAGGAGCCGCGGCGGTGCTCGAAGATCAGGTAGGTCTCGGTGCCGGCGATCAGGCGGGTGCCGCTGAGCCGTTCGGTGATCACCGAGCGCAGGTCGTCGACGTCGGCGCACGCGACGTGCAGCAGGAAGTCGTAGGACCCGGAGACGAAGTAGACGTCGCGGACCGCCGGGATGCCGGCCAGTGACTCGGCGAACCGGCCGATCGCCTCGCGGGCGTCGGAGCGGATCCGCACGGCGATCATGGCCTGGATGGGGCGGCCGATCCAGGCCGGGTCGACATCGGCGTGGAAGCCGCGGACCGCACCGATCTCGCGCAGCCGCCGGATCCGGGTGAGGCAGGTGGACGGGGCGATGCCGACACGCTCCGCGAGGGCGTTGTTGGGCATCCGGCCGTCGGACCGCAGGAGGCTCAGCAACTCCAGATCGATGTGATCGAGGCCTCGAACATCCTTCGGCGGGTCGGTCATCTGAACCTGCCGCATCGAAGGATCTGCTCACGGACTCCCGCGCACAGAATCTTCTTCGCTCGGGTTGCCCTTGAGCTGCACATCATTCCATTCTATCGCCATCGGGAGTTGGTGGCGGAGGGAGCCCCATGCACATCGGTGTTCCGGCAGAGGTCAAGAACCACGAGTACCGGGTGGCGATCACCCCGGCCGGGGTCGTGGAGGCGGTGCGACACGGACACGAGGTCTCGGTCCAGGCCGGCGCGGGCGTGGGATCGGCCATCAGTGACGCCGACTTCGAGGCGGCGGGCGCCCGCATCCTCCCCGGCGCCGACGCCGTCTGGGACGCGGCCGACATGATCCTCAAGGTCAAGGAGCCGATCGCCGAGGAGTACCACCGGCTGCGCGCGGGGCAGGTCCTCTTCACCTATCTGCACCTGGCGGCCGACGCCGAGGGCACCAAGGCGCTGCTGAACAGTGGGACCACCGCCATCGCGTACGAGACGGTGCAGCTGGCCGACGGCTCACTGCCGCTGCTCGCGCCGATGTCCGAGGTGGCCGGCCGGCTCGCGCCGCAGGTGGGCGCCTACAGCCTGATGCGCAACAGCGGTGGCCGGGGTGTGCTGCCCGGCGGCGTGCCGGGGGTGGCGCCCGCGAAGGTGACCGTGATCGGCGGCGGCGTCTCCGGGGTGAACGCGGCGACCATCGCGCTCGGCCTGGGCGCCGACGTCACCGTGCTGGACCTGAGCATCCCGCGGCTGCGGCAGATCGACGAGCGGTTCGGCGGCCGGGTGAAGACCCTGGTGTCCAGCTCGTACGCGATCGAGCAGTCGGGCCTGGACGCCGACATGGTGATCGGCGCGGTGCTGGTGCCCGGCGCGAAGGCCCCCACCCTGGTGAGCAACGAGCTGGTGAAGCGGATGAAGCCCGGATCGGTGCTGGTGGACATCGCCATCGACCAGGGCGGCTGCTTCGAGGACTCGCGGCCGACCACCCACGAGGACCCGGTCTACCGGGTGCACGAGTCGGTCTTCTACTGCGTGGCGAACATGCCGGGCGCGGTGCCGAACACCTCCACCTACGCGCTCACCAACGCGACCCTGCCCTACGTGCTGCGCCTGGCCGATCTGGGCTGGCGCGACGCGCTGCGGGCCGATCCGGCGCTCGCGCTGGGCCTCAACGTGCACGCCGGTGCACTCACCAACGACCTGGTCGGCTCGGCCCTCGGTCTCCCCACCGAACGGATCGACGCGATCCTGGCCTGACCCGGCCCGCACCGCGCGCCTCTCGCCCTCGCCCCGGGCGAGGGGCGCGCTTCTTTACGGGGCTGGTCGCGTTTTCCGGGGCTGGTCGCGGCAAAAGAACGACGCCCGGTCAACCCGGCCGCCTCGGCACGGCCGTAAGCGGCGGCCGGGTCGCGGCCAGAGAACAGGCTCGGCCGCCGCGGCACAGCCCGAAGCGGCGACCGGATCGCGCTCAAGGGTGACCGCCCACTCAAGCCCGGCGGTGGCGGCACTGCCGTGAGCGGCGACCGGGTCGCGGGCAGTGTCGTACGAGAGAAGGGTTTCGAACAGACGCGGCGAGTGAGCCGGGCGTCAGGCCGCGGTGTGCAGGGCGCGCTCCTGCTGGGGGTCGAGGGCGGTGGCCGGGTGGGCGTCCGGGCGGCGGGTGTCGACCAGCTCGATGTGCTCCTCGGGCCGGACTCGTTCGGGCAGACTGCCGAAGCGCTGGTGGCGTTCGGTGGCGACGTCGTCGGTCATATCCCGATCATGCGCCGTCGTGTGCGGATCGCGCCACACCGCTTTTGTATTAGGAAACCTTACTTTATATTCCTGTCACATCCATCAATCGACATACGTCATTGGAGGGAGTGGCATGCGCAAGTTGCTGACCCTGCTCGCCGTCGCCGTCCTGGGGACCGCGGGCTCGATACTGGTCGCCTCACCGGCGGCCGCACACGGATACGTCTCCTCGCCGCCCAGCCGGCAGGCCCTCTGCGCCCAGGGGAAGGTCGCCTGCGGGCAGATCAAGTACGAGCCGCAGAGCGTCGAGGGCCCGAAGGGGCTGCGGAACTGTCACGGCAACAACGCGGTCTTCGCCGAGCTCAACGACGACGGCAAGGGCTGGCCGGCCACGAACGTCGGCACCACGCAGACGTTCACCTGGATCAACACGGCCCGGCACGCCACCGCGAGCTGGGAGTACTTCATCGGCGGCACGCGCGTCGGGTACTTCGCCGGCAACAGTCAGCAACCGCCGGCGACCCTGTCGCACACCGTCAACCTGAGCGGGTTCTCGGGACGGCAGAAGGTTCTCGCCGTCTGGACGATCTCCGACACCGCCAACGCGTTCTACTCGTGCATCGACGTCAACATCGGCGGCAGCGGTGGCGGCGGGACCCCGCCGCCGACCGGCTGCTCGGCGGGGGCGTGGAGCAGCAGCGCGGTCTACGTGAGCGGCAACCTGGTGTCGCACAACGGCCGCACCTGGCGGGCGAAGTGGTGGACGCAGGGTGAGACGCCCGGATCCGCCGACGTGTGGGCGGACCAGGGCGCCTGCTAGCCGTCTCGAGGGGCGCGCCTCCCCGGGGGCGCGGCTGAGTTCAAGGGCCGCGCCCGCCCGGGGCGCGGCCTCAGAACGCGGCCAGCACCGAGCCCTGGTACTTGTCGGCGATGAACTTCTTCACCTCGGCCGAGTGCAGCAGCTTCTCCAGCTTGACGACCCGGGCGTCGGTCTCGTCACCGGTCCGGACGACGACCAGGTTGGCATACGGGTTGTCCGCGCCGTTCTCCAGGGCGAGCGCGTCGGTGGCCGGCTTGAGGCCGGTCTCGACCGCGTAGTTGCCGTTGATCACCGAGATCGCGGTGTCGTCCAGGCTGCGCGGCAGCTGCGCCGCCTCGAGCGCCTTGAATTGGAGGTTCTTCGGGTTGGCGGTGATGTCCTTCTCGGTCGCCTTGACGCCGACGCCGTCCTTGAGCGTGATCAGCCCGTTCGCGGCG
The DNA here is from genome assembly GCF_040656595.1 of Actinoplanes sp. NPDC049802. NCBI lineage: Bacteria > Bacillati > Actinomycetota > Actinomycetes > Micromonosporales > Micromonosporaceae > Actinoplanes > Actinoplanes sp. NPDC049802. Next base: position 37,794 of record NZ_JBFAMR010000059.1, on the reverse strand, counting down.
AGCAGGCTGAGGGCGCGGCCCGAGTTCGACGGGTCGTTCGGGATGCCGACGACGCCGCCGGACGGCACCTCGGCCAGCGTCTTCACGGTCTTGGAGTAGACGCCGAGCGGTTCGATGTGCGCCGCCTTCAGCGCGGTGAACTTGTAGCCCTTCGACGCGACCTCCTCCTCCAGGTACGGAAGGTGCTGGAAGTAGTTGGCGTCCAGCTGCTTCTCGCTGAGCGCGACGTTCGGCTGGACGTAGTCGTTGAACTCGACGATCTCGATCTTCAGGCCCTCGGCCGCGGCCAGGTTGTCCTTGACGTACTTGATGATCTCGCCGTGCGGGACGGGGCTGACACCGATCTTGAGGGTGTCCTTGTCCCCGGCCGTCGAGTCGGACGAGCCGCACGCGGCCAGGCCCAGCGTGAGGGTGGCGGCGGCGAGGACGGCGGCGAAGGAACGGCGGCGCATGGGAGGGAATCCTTTTCTAACGGTGTGAGAGCCGGCGGACGAGGAGGTCGCCCACCATCTGAACAAGCTGGACGAGGATCACCAGCGCGACGACCGTGGCGATCATGACCTCGGTCTCGAAGCGCTGGTAGCCGTACCGGATGGCCAGGTCGCCGAGACCGCCGCCGCCGACCACCCCGGCCATCGCCGAGTAGCCGACCAGCGCGATCACGGTGATGGTCAGGCCCGCGACCAGGGCCGGCAGCGCCTCACGCAGCAGCACCTTGCCGACGATCTGGCGGCGGGTGGCGCCCATCGCGGTGGCCGCGGCGACGACGTCCGGCGGGACCTCCCGCAGCGCCGACTCGACGATCCGGGCGAAGAACGGGATGGCGCCGATGGTCAGCGGCACGATCGCCGCGTCGGTGCCGATCGTCGTGCCGACCACCACACGGGTGAACGGGATGACCGCGACCAGCAGGATGATGAACGGCAGCGACCGGCCGACGTTCACGATCAGGCCGAGCACGGCGTTGACCGGCCGCACCGGCAGCAGACCGCCGGCGTCGGTGAGCACCAGCAGCACCCCGACGAGCAGGCCACCGACCGCGGTGAGCAGCGCGGACACCCCGACCATCCAGCCAGTCTCACGCACTCCGGCGTCGAGCAGGTCGAAGATCTCGGACCAGGTCATGCGGCCACCCCCCGCTTGCGCAGGAACTCGACGGCGTCGGCGTTGTCCTCCGGGGCGCCCGGCAGGGCGAGACGCAGGCGCCCGGCGCGCGTCGCGGCGAGCGTCTCCACGGAGCCACCGAGGATGCGTACGTCCAGATCGAACCGCCGGGCCAGTTCCGCGATGATCGGCTCGTCGGCCTCCTCGCCGCTCACCGTGATGTCGACGATGGTGTCCCCGCCCGCCGTCACGGCCGGCTCCAGCGGGAACAGGTCACGGACCAGCTCCGACCCGGGCCGCCGCAGCAACTCGGTGATCGTGCCGGACTCGGTGAACCGCCCGTCGCGCATCACCGCGGCCGACGTGCAGATCCGCTTCACCACGGTCATCTCGTGGGTGATCAGCAGGATGGTGAGGCCGAGCCGGCGGTTCAGGTCGAGCAGCAGCCGCAGGATCGACTCGGTGGTCTCCGGGTCGAGCGCCGACGTGGCCTCGTCGGAGAGCAGGACCTTCGGCCGCGCGGCGAGCGCGCGGGCGATGCCCACCCGCTGTTTCTGCCCACCGGACAACTGCGCGGGGTACGCCTCCGCGCGCTCGGTCAGCCCGACGAGATCGAGCAGCTCGGCGACCCGGGCCTTGCGCTCGGCACGCGGGACGCCGGTCACCTCGAGCGCGAAGGAGACGTTACCGGACACGGTGCGTGACGACAGCAGGGCGAAATGTTGGTGGATCATCCCGATGCCGTGCCGGGCGGTCCGCAGCTCGCGGCGGCGCAGACCGGTCAGCTCGACACCGCCGACAGTGACCGTCCCGGCGTCCGGGCGCTCCAGCATGTTGACGCACCGCAGCAGCGTGCTCTTGCCGGCGCCGCTGCGGCCCAGGACGCCGTAGACCTCGCCCTCGCCGACGGTCAGCCCGACCCCGTCGACAGCCCGGACCGAGCCCTTCCTGGAGCGGTACGTCTTACGAAGACCGCGGATTTCGATCACATCAACACCCTGGTCAGCAGTTGTGACGAGCGTCGCAATGCCTACTTTCCAAGTAGGGCTTTGGGACCGCCCAACGCTAACCCGGCACACCGCCGGAAGCCACATGGTGTAACGACGCTCACGGGGGCGTCACCGCCCGCCACGGGACTCGTGTACCAGGATCGCCACCTGCACCCGATTGGCGCAGCCCAGCTTGTCGAGCAGCCTCGAAACGTACGCCTTCACGGTCGGCACGCTCATGTGCAACTCCGCGCCGATCTCCGCGTTGGAACGCCCGGTGGCCACCGCCTCCGCCACCTCACGCTCACGCTCGGTGAGCCGGTCGAGCACCACCGACGCCCGCCGCACCCGGCCGCCGTCGTTCTCCGGGTCACGGGCCACCGCGTACCCGATCAGGCGCGGCACCACCGCCGGCGCCAGGATCGACTCCCCCGCGGCGGCCCGCCGCACCGCCTCCAGGATCTCGGTCGGGGCGATGTCCTTCAGCAGGAAACCGTTCGCGCCCAGCCGCAGCGCCCCGAGCAGGTTCTGGTCGGTGTCGAAGGTCGTCAGCACCACGATCGCCGGGGCCGGGCCGTCCCGCCGCAGCTCGGCGGTCGCCGCCAGGCCGTCCATCCGCGGCATCCGCACATCCATCAGCACCACGTCCGGGCGCAGCCGGCGGGCCAGCTCGACCGCCTCGGCGCCGTCACCCGCCTCCCCCACGATCTGCACCTCCGGGGCGGCGCCCAGCACCAGCGACAGACCCACCCGCACCAGCGGATCATCGTCGGCGATCAGCACCCGGATCAACTCGGCCACGGCAGCCACGCCTCCAGATCGAAACTCAGCCCCGCACCCGGGTGGGTGCGCACACCGTGCGAGAGCCGCCCGTTCAGCAGCTCCACCCGCTCGGTCAGCCCGAGCAGCCCGGCGCCCGCCCCCGGGACCGCGCTGCGCGCCATGCCCGGCAACGGGTTCGAGATCAGCACGTGCATCTCACCCGCGCCGGTGCTCTCCAACAGCAGGCGTACGGACGTGCCGGGTGCGTGCTTGCCCGCGTTCGTCAGGCCCTCCTGGATGAACCGGTAGACGGTCCGGCCCAGGGACGGGCTGATCGGCAGGCCCTCCAGATGGTTGACGGCGGTCACCCGTACGCCCGCCTTGTGGGTGTCGGCGAGAAGATCGCCCAGGTCTCGCAGGTCGGGTTGGGGCCGAAGGCCGTCGCCGTCGCCGGCCCGCAGCACGCCGAGGATCTCGCGCAGATCCTCGAGCGCCTGATGGGCGCTGTCGCGGATGGTGGCGGCCGCCTTGGCCACCTCCTCCGCGGTCAGGTCCGGACGGATCTGCAAGGCGCCCGCGTGCAGGCTCACCATCGAGATCCGGTGGGCGAGCGCGTCGTGCATCTCCCGGGCGATCCGCTCCCGCTCCAGCGCCCGCAACCGGTCGGCGCGCAGCCGGTTCTCCTCCTCGGCCCGCGTGGCCCGGTCGCGCAGCGACTCGATCAGCTCCCGCCGCGAGCGGGCCGCCAGGCCGGTCGCCACCGTGGCGGCGATCAGCGCGGCCGAGAGCACCACCTCCACCAGCACCGGGAGGCCCGACTCCTGCACATACATCGCGTAGATCAGGCTGGTCGCCAGGTTCAGTGCGGTGACCAGCACGACCGGCCGGCCCCGCCGCAGGTTGACGACCGTGTAGGTGGCGATCATCGAGGCCACACCCACCGCCGGAGCCCAGATCGAGATCACCGTGAGGGCGGAGGCCACGACCACCGGCTGACGGCGCCGCCACCAGAGCGCCTGCGCGCAGAAACACCCGGCCAGCACGTGGAAGAAGACCTGGTCGTCGGTCATCCGGCCGTTGACGTCGGCCTCGCCCATCAGGGCCAGCGCACCGAAACAGGAGGCCAGGACCGCCATCACGTCCCAGAGGCGCCGGGTGTTGCGCTCCTTCCGCTCCTGTTGCGCCGCGGCGGGGCTCATGCCGCCCCCTCCGCTTCGCTCCGGCGCCGCCATGAGTACAACCCTGAACCGACCGATTCGTTCGCAAGCTCGCTCATGAGCGCACCAGCGGGCGCCACAGCTGGTGGCCGCCGTCGTCGCGAACCACATAACCCAGCTTCTCCAGGGAGGTGCGCAGCTCGGCGGTCTCCTTCTCGGCCTTCTTGCGCAGCGCCACCGACCGCGCCGCCAGAACCGCCTCCACCGCCACCGGAAGCTGACCGCTCTCCGGAACCCAGCGCTGGTAGAGGTCGGCGAACGGATCACCGGCCCGCCACGGGTAGCCGTGATCACGGAACGCCCGCTCCAGCACGGCGGCGCCCGCCTGCGGCTCACCGGCGAACAGTTGCCGCGACTCCCGGTCCAGGATCACCAGCTCGTCACCGCGCAGGAACACCGCGGCGACCTCCGGGCGGGCCAGCACCACCTCGACATCGCCGGTACGCAGCCGCACCTCGCCGGAACCGACCGTGATCCGGGCGCTCCGGCGGATGATCGCCACACTCGCCGCCACCCCCACCGCGCCGAGGATCGCCGCCTGGACGCCGACCTTCCACCACTCGTCGACCCGGCGCGCCGTCTTCCACACCACCCCGAGGACCGGGACGCCCGCGTCCACCAGCCAGCCCGCGATCACCGGCAGCGCCAGACCCAGCAGGACGCCGAGCGTGGCCGGCACCACCAGCACCAGAACCCGGGCCGCCGGAGAGAACGTCAGCACCGTACCGTCCCGCCGTGACGCGTCGCCGTCCATGTCCCCGATCACCCCTGTTCCCTGCCCCGTCCTGCGGTCACCACGCTATGCAGGGCGGCCCACCGCGGCCAACCGTCCGAAGTCGGCCGGTGATGACTTTGGTATATCCCCCGCCCCAGGGCTCAGGACGACTCGGGAAGGGCCAGGGCGATGGTCAGGGCCAGCACCCACTGCGGGTCGCGGAGGCGGTCGCCGTACAGCTCCCGCAGCCGGGCCATCCGGTAACGGACCGTCTGCGGATGCACGAACAGCTCGGCGGCCACGTCCTCCCGGCGGCCGTGGTGCAACAGCCAGCTGCGCAACGTCTCGACCAGCTTCGCGGCGGCCGCGCCCCGCTCCCCCGCCAGCGGGTTCAGCGCCCACGCCCGCAGATCCTCCAAGGCGCCCGGATCGGCCGTCACCACCACGGCAGCCAGGTGCTCCTCGGTGTCCACGACCAGACCGCCGGACGGCGGGCTCAGCCGGTGCACGCGGATCGCCCGGTCCAGCGAGCTCTTCGCCTCGAGCCACGGCCGGGGCGGGCCCATCACCACGTTGTGGCCGGTCAGCAGCCGGTTCATGGTCGGGCGGGAACAGCCCTGCGGGTCCGGGACGAACAGCACCGTCATGCCGGGCAGGTCGGGCACGGCGTCGGCGAGCTGCAGCGTACGCGGATCCAGCAGGTCGATCACCCAGCGTGCCGCGCGCTCCGGCAGCAACAACGCGGTGAGAGTCTGCGGGGGCACCCACTCGGCCTGCTCGGCGGCCGCCTGAAGCACGTGCGCCGGCTCACCGGCGACCAGCGCCTGCGCCAGCTCCTGCAGATGCCGGATCCGGATCCGGCCGGACGCCGCCAGCTCGTCGGCGTGCCCCGCCACACTCGCCGCCGACAGCTCGTCGATGTAGGCGAAGACCAGCTCGGCGAAATCGGCGATGGTGGCGGCCGGCTGACCGGCGGCCACACTGATCGCGGCCAGCTCCCGCCACGCCACCCGGGCACCCACCCGGTAGGCGGCCAGCAGCGCGTCCAGGCTGCGGCCGGAACGGGCCTCACCGCGGCCCAGCGCATACGCCGCCTCCACCGCCGAGGCCATCGGGGTGCCCGGATCGCCGCCGGGACGGGACACCAGGTTGAGGAACGTGGCGAGCGCGGCCCGCACCGCCCGCGCGATCTTGTGCCCGAGCTCGCCGGCGAACGGTTCGGCATACGCCGGGACCTCGTTGACGATCGCCTTGATCGTCTGTGAGGACACCCCGGACAGACCCTGCCGGAGCGGGTCCACCACCTCCGGCGGCAGGCGATAGGACCGTACGTCGTGCAGCGGCTGTTTCATCCGGTCTCCCCCTCACGTTCCGTCCGGCCCTTGTCCCCGCCGAACAATTATGCTGCCCCTGATTCACTTCCCCAGGTCAGGACTTTGACTTGGCGAGCGACCAGGCTTGGTCACGTGCCGGTTACACAGACATCACGGATCACACGGACACTGAGCAACAGCGCGTGGCGCGTCGTCGAGCTGATCACCACTCCCGTTGTGCCCGCCGACTACCTCGACGTCATCGCACCCCTGCGCAACCCCACCGTCCTGCGTGCCCGGATCGAGTCGGTGCGCCCCGAGACCGCCGGCGCGGTCACCCTCGAGCTGCGCCCCGGCCGCGGCTGGGAGCCACACCAGCCCGGACAGTATGTTCGGCTCGGCGTGGACGTCGACGGCGTCCGGCTGTGGCGTGCCTACTCGGTCAGCAGCGCGGCCGGCCGCGGCGACGGCAGGTTCACCGTCACCGTCAACGCCGTCCAGGACGGTGTGGTGAGCGGCTATCTGCTGCGGCACGCCCGCAAAGGCATGATCGTCCACCTGGACCTGCCGGCCGGCGACTTCACGCTCCCGTCGCCACGGCCCGCCAAGACGCTGTTCCTCACCGCCGGCAGCGGCATCACGCCGGTGATGGGCATGCTGCGCAGCGCCCTGCACGAGCTCGGCGACGTGGTCGTCGTCCACTCGGCGAAGACCGCGGAAGACGTCGTCTTCGGCGCCGAACTGCGCGACCTCGCCACCCAGGGCAGGATCCGGCTGATCGAGCGGCACACCCGCGCCGACGGGCGGCTCAAGCCGGACGCCCTGGCCGAGCTGGTGCCCGACCTGTTCGAGCGGGAGACCTGGGCGTGCGGCCCCGGCGACATGCTCGACGACCTCCAGGAGCACTGGTCCGACGCGGGCGCCGCCGAGCGCCTGCACATCGAACGGTTCCGGCCCACGGTGCTGGTCGCCGGCGACGGCGGCACGGTCACCTTCGAGAAATCCGGCCTGGTCGTCGACGTCCCGGCCGGCACCACGGTGCTGGACGCCGGTGAGGCGGCCGGCCGGCTGATGAGATCCGGCTGCCGGATGGGCATCTGCTACAAGTGCGTGCTGCCGATGCGCGAAGGCATCGTCCGCGACGTCCGCGACGGCAAGCTCACCACCGCCACCGAGGTGGACGGCGACAGCGTGCTCATCCAGACCTGCGTGTCCACCGCGGCCGGCCCCTGCCGTCTGGACGCTTGACGCTCCTGACCCCGGCGCTCTCCGAACCTTGAGAGAACAGCGCCCTCCGAGCACTTCGAACCTTGAGAGACACGGCACCCTCCGAACCGTTCGACACACCGGCATCCTCCAAACCGTTTGCGACACCGGCTCCCCCCGAACTTGAGACAACGGCATCCTCCGAGTCCGCAACCTCGGAGGCGCCGACTCCGAGCCCGCCACCGTCGGAGCCCCGCCCGCGAACCGGCTCCCCGCCGAGCCGGCTCCCGACAGAACGAGGTATTTCAGTGACGACGCTGCAGCGCAAGGAAGTCAACCCGATCGCCCACCTCACCCCCGAGGACATCGAGCAGCTCGCCCTTGAGCTCGACGCCATCCGCGACGAGGTCCTCGCCGTCCGCGGCGAGAAGGACGCCCGGTACATCCGCCGGATGATCGCCGTGCAGCGGCGCCTGGAACTCGGCAGCCGGGCCGTGCTGCTCTTCTCGGTCTTCCCGCCGGCCTGGATCCTCGGCACCGTCGGCCTCTCGATCTCCAAGATCCTGGAGAACATGGAGATCGGCCACAACATCCTCCACGGCCAGTACGACTTCATGCGCGACCCGAAGATCCACTCGACCACCTGGGAATGGGACTCGGTGTCGCCGGCCGAGCAGTGGAAACACTCGCACAACGAGCTGCACCACAAGTACACCAACGTGGTCGGCCGGGACAACGACCTCGGCTACGGCATCATGCGCGTCGACGAGCAGCAGCGGTGGGCCCCGGCGCACATCGGTCAGCCGTTCTACAACTTCGTCAACGCCTGCTTCTTCGAATACGGCATCGCCGCCTACGACCTCGAACTCGGCCGCAACCTCAAGACCAGGAAGCGGCGCAACAACCCCGACTTCCGCGCCCGGGCCCGCCAGGTCCTCCACAAGATCCGCCGCCAGGTCACCCGTGACTACGTGGTGCACCCCGCCCTCGCTCTGCCGGTCGGCTTCGCCGTCGGCAACCCGCTCGGCGCCTTCTTCGGCACCATGGCCGCCAACTTCGTGGCCAACCTGGTCCGGAACCTGTGGACCCACTCGGTCATCATGTGCGGCCACTTCCCGAACGGCGTCGAGACCTTCGAGCGCACCTCGATCACCGGCGAGACCCGCGGCGAGTGGTACCTGCGCCAGATGCTCGGCTCGGCCAACATCTCCGGCAGCAAGCTGATGCACATCATGACCGGCAACCTGTCGCACCAGATCGAACACCACCTCTTCCCCGACCTGCCGGCCAGCCGCTACGCCGAGGTCGCCCCGAAGGTCCGGGCACTCTTCGACAAGTACCAGCTCAAGTACGTGACCGGGCCGCTCGTCGTGCAGGTGGCGTCAGCCTGGGCCAAGGTCTTCCGCCTGGCCCTGCCCAACCGCAAACCGGCCCGCGAGATCGACCACACGATCCCGCCGCGCCACCCCGCCGAAGTCGCGGCCTGATCCGGCCCCGTCCCGGCCGGGCGTCCCACGCCCGGCCGGCCCTGCTCGACCCACCCTGCTCGACCCGCCCGGCCCAGCCCAACCCGCCCGACCCGGCCGCACACCCGGAGTGGCTGCCCGCGCCGAGGCCCGGCCCAGGTAAGAGCCCACGCCCCGCCGGGATGACCCACGCCGCACGGCCCGAACAACGGACCCCACCGAAACCGGCCCAGCAGGTAAGAGCCCACACCCAGCCGGGATGGCCCACGCCGCGCGCCCGGAACGACGTGTCCGGGCAGCACGCGTCCGCCTCGCCGACACCGGGCACGGGCAGGGGCAGGGGCGCCGGCTCTCCCGGGCGAGGATCACCCGGCTGGGACTCCCAAGCCGCCGAGAACCGTGATCTCCTGCTGGGTGAACTCGCCGGTCAGCAGCGGCATGGCCCTGGCGATCGCGGCGCGGGTCTCGGGAAGTCGCAGGGAGGCGGCGTGATGCTCCTTGCTCTCCCACACCTCGTTGACCCAGATCGTCTGGTCGTCGGAGTCCGAGACGCCGACGACGTAGACGTGGCAGCCCGCCGCCCGCAGGCCGTCAGCGCCGCTGATCAGGATCGACACGATCTCGTCCCGGTGGCCGGGCTTCGCCTTCATCGTGCCGAAGTATCCGAACTTCATCGAAAGACCTCCGTGGAAACCCCCGGCGTCAGCCGTGGGGATGTCGTTGACTCGAATCCCTCCCGCCGCTTCACCTCACACCCTGCCAGGTGGGTACGACAGTCTCCGCCCGGCCGGCGCGGAGGTGGGCGAACCCGAAACAGTTGGCGTAGATCAGGCCGGTGGATGGTTTCACTCAGCCGGCACGAAGGTAGGCCAGCTCGGCGAACTCGGCGCGGTAGGCGTCGATCAGGCGGGTCGCCAACCGTTCCGATGCGACCAGAGGGTGAGCGGCCATCGCCCGTACCGCCGCCGATTTTGATCTTGAATTGACCGCCTCCAGAACCCAGCGCTCGGCCGTTTTGACCGCCTGGACCAGATCTGTGCCGTGCGCCGGGAGCGGCGCGATCCGCTGGGGCGAGGCTCCGCGGGCGTCCACCGTGCAGGGGACCTCCACCACCGCGTCGTCGTCCAGGAGGGCGAGGGTGCCGCGGTTGCGAACGTTGAGGATCAGGGTGGCCGGCTCGTCGTGGGCCAGGGCGCGCATCACCGCGAGCGCGACACCCTCGTAACCGGCCGGCCGGGACTCGTCGTGTTCCCGCTCGCCCGCGCCGGTGATCTCGCGGTTCTCGGCCATGTAGGTGGCCTCTCGCTCACGCCATGCCGCGAGCCAGGCGCCGAGCGGGTCGTGGGCGAGGATCTCGGTGTAGCAGCGCTCCTGCTGGCCGAGGAGGAACTCGCCCCGGGTGCGCTCCGCCGCCCGCACCGCCGCCAGGGTGCCGGCGGAGTCGTAGTAGTAGTGCAGATACTCGTTGGGGATGGACCTCAGCTCGCGGAGACGGTCGGCGCCGAAGAGGCGCCCCTCCTCGAAGGACTCCAGTTTCCCCGGATCGGCCAGGAGCTGATCAAGAAGGCCCGCCCGCGCCGGGCCCTGACCCAGAGGCCCCGCCTTCCCCGTTTCCGCCGGACCCTGATCCGGAAGACCGGCCCGCTCAGGATCGGCCGGGCGCTGATCCGGAAGGCGGGTGCCGTGCTGAGCGGCGGGAGCCGGCGAACGGCCGGCGTGGCGTGGAGCGGCCGGGCCGGGAGGATCCGCGGCGCGGAGCGGGTGGACGCCGTAGAGCCAGCCCAGGTGGTTGAGACCGGCGTAATCGACGCGGACCGTGGCGGGGTCGGCGCCGATCGCCCGCAGCACCCGGTCGACCAGGCCGGACGGCGAGTCGCAGATGCCGATGACCCGGTCGCCGAGGTGGGTGGCCATGGCTTCGGTGACCAGGCCGGCCGGGTTGGTGAAGTTGATCGTCCAGGCGGTGGGGGCGAGCCGGGCGATCCGGGCGGCGACCCGGTGGGCCTCGGGGACGGTGCGCAGACCGTAGGAGATGCCGCCCGCGCCGACCGTCTCCTGGCCGAGGACGCCCGCGCCGAGCGCCACCCGCTCATCGGTGACGCGGCCGCGGAGGCCGCCCACCCGGATGGCGCAGAACACGAAGTCGGCGCCGGTGACGGCGGTGTCCAGGTCGGTGGTGGTGAGCAGGCGCGGGGCGTGGGGCAGGTCCCGGGACTGTGCGGTCAGCACCTGGCCGATCGCGTCGAGCCGCCGGGCGTCGACGTCGTGCAGCACCAGCTCGGTGATGCCGGTCCGTCCGCGGTCGGCGAGCAGGGCCCGGTGCACCAGCGGCACCCGGAAGCCTCCGCCGCCGAGAATCGTCAGTCGCATGTCGTCCGCCTCCCTGCCGGTCAGTGGCCGGAGCTGGCGTCGGACAGCCGCGCGATGGTGGCCGTGGCCCGGTGTACGGCGTTGCGGCTGCCGGGCGGGATCACGTCGTCGAGGAAGCCGAACCGGTGGGCGAGCGCCGCCTCGCTGGATCCGGTATGACCGCGGGCGGCGGCGGCCCGGGTGGTGGCCCACCAGTCGGCGATGTCGCCCCAGCCGGGCGCGGACAGGGAGCCGCCGAAATGCTGGACGGACAGCCCGCCGACGAGGGTGGCGAAGGCGAGCCGGTCGGCGAGCGGCCAGCCGCCGAGGGTCCCGGTGACGAAGCCGGCGGTGAACACGTCGCCCGCGCCGGTCGGGTCGAGGGCCTCCACCGGCACGCCGGGCACCGACGCCACTTCCCCGGTGCTCGCGTCGATGGCGCACGCCCCGTCGCCGCCGCGGGTGACGACCACCACGGGGACGAGGCCGGACAGTTTGTCCAGCGCCCGGCCGGGCTCGTCGGTGCGGGTGTAGCGCATGGCCTCGACCGCGTTGGGCAGGAAGGCGTGGCAGTCGGCGAGGACGCCGAGGACGTCGGACGACCACCGGTCGGTCTCGTCCCACCCGACGTCGGCGAAGACGAGCGTCCCGGCGGCGCGGGCGCGGCGCACCCAGCCGGTGCCGTCGGGGGCGAGGCTGACGGCGGCGCTGCGGGCCGGGGGCAGGCCGTTGACCAGTCCTTCGGCGTCGGTGGGCAGCGGATGGCCGTGAGTGATCATGCTGCGGTCGCGGTCATACGCCAGCGACACGGTGACCGGCGAGTGCCAGTCGTCGACGCGGCGCGAGGCGGAGAGGTCGATCCCCTCCTGGCGGCTGAGCACCTGGTGACAGAACTCGCCATACGCATCCGAGCTCAGCGCCGTGCCGAGGCCGGTGTGCAGGCCGAGCCGGCTGGCGGCGACCGCGAGGTTGGCGACGCCGCCGGGGCAGGAACCCATGCCGGGCGCCCACACCTCGGTGCCGGGGCCGGGCAGCTCGCGGAGACCGGTGAAGATCACATCGAGGTAGACGATCCCCGGGACGAATAGGTCGAGCTGTCGAGCCATCGTCCGATCTTAACGCTGCTCCTATCGGTTAAGTGGCCATTGATCAGCCGGTCTTTCGAAGGTCTACATGAGTGGCACGCAGGGTGTCCACACTCCTGTCGGTGCCCGGCGGTCGCAGCGCATCGATCAGTTGCCATGCTTCGTCCAAGGCTTGGGACAGCTCCCCGACGCGCTGCGTGTGCTGCCGCCGGACGTCCTCCCGGACCTTCTCGATGCGCCGCATCCATCCCTCGGCGTTGACGGGCGGTGGTGGGGCCGGTGGTGGATCGAGCGCCTGCGAGGCCGGGACGATGGCGGCGATCGGCCGCCCGCCGTCGACCACGACGGTCACCTGCCCGGTCACCCCGGTGACCCGGACGAGTTGCTGGAACCGCAAGCGAGCCTCAGCGACGGTGAGCTCAATCCGGCGGCGAATCGGCGTTGCTGGTTCTCCCATACCGCGATGATGCGCCTGGGGTACGACAAAATCCGTGGCCGTCCGTCACTCGCGGGGATAAATTGCCGCGATGACGGAAAACGCGCGGGCGGAAATGGCGGGGCGGGACGTCCGGGTGGCGGTGGACCTGGCCATCGCGGCCCTGCGGACCGCGACGGAGCGGGACTGGCACATCCCCGCCGCCGGCTTGACCTGGACCTGCTGGGAAACGATCGAGCACGTCGCCGACGCTCTGTTCGCCTACGCGACTCAATTGACGCCGGAGAATCCGTCGCTGGTGACCTACGTCCCGTTCGGATGGCGCCGGAATCGGCAGGGCGGTCCCGCGCTGACCGTCCACGCCGAGGACGGCACGAGCCCGGAGGGCCTGATCCAGGTGCTCGACTCGTCGGCCGGTCTGCTGGAGGCGGTGGTCACGGTGACTCCGGCGGACCGGCGTGCCTTTCATCCGTACGGGGTGTCGGACCCCTCCGGCTTCGCCGCCATGGGGGTGGTCGAGACGCTGGCGCACATGCACGACGTCGCCCGGGCCCTCGACCTGGAGTGGGCTCCGCCGGAGGAGCTGTGCGACCGTGCGCTGCGCCGGCTGTTCCGTGACGCGCCGGCGGGCGCGGGCCGGTGGGCGACGTTGCTGTGGGCGACCGGCCGGGGCGAGCTGACCGGCCGGGAACGCCGGCCGCCCGACTGGCGGTGGGACGGCGCTCCCGTCGGGTGACGGCTATCTCAGCCGGTACGCCTCGAGCAGCTTCATCGCCTTCTCCGCCCCGTCCGACAGCACCGCCAGGTCGACGTCGGTGAAGATCCGCGGCCGCGCGTCGATCACGCAGTGCGCCCCGAGCGAGTGCCCGCCCGCGCCGATCAGCGGCACCCCGAGATAGCTGCGCAGTCCGCTCATCTGCAGCAGTGGATTGCCGGCGTGCCGGGGGTCCTCGGTCGCGTCGGCCACGCAGTAGGGCTTGCCCGCCAGGACGGTGTGTGTGCACATGGCCCATTCCGCCGGTGTCCCCTGGGCCTCGGCGACCCATCCGGACACCCCGTGGGAGCCGATGATGAACTGTGAGGTGTCGAGGATTATCGACACCAGCGAGACCGGCGCCTCGATGAGTGCGGCGCTGCGTTCGGCGATGGCGTCGAGGCTGGTCCGCAGATCCTCGTCGAAGAGGTCGTACCCGGCGATCTCCCGAATCCGTTCCGGGACGCCGAGCCGGTCGAAGAGCTCGGTGTTCACGTTGCCTCCTACAGCATGCCGTGCGCGGCGGCCAGGTGGGTGTGCGAGGTGATCCGGATCTTGAGAGCGAGGGCGCAGAGCCGGGTGGTCGGGTCGGCGTTGTGCATGACGGGGAGCAGGCGGCTGAGCCCGCCGGGTTCGTTCTCGCCGATCCCGGCGGCGCGGAGCAGGTCGTTCCAGATCCGCGGGCCGTCGTCGGCGTGGACCCGGTGCACGGCGGCGCGCGCGTCCGCCATGGTGGGCAGGGTGAGCCCGTAGGGTGCGATGGTCACGGTCGATCCCTTCAGTGCCGGAAGCCGCCGACGAGGTTGGACAGGTCTCCGGCGAGCCGGGTGAGATCGGACGCGGCCTGCTGCGTGGCCCGGGCGCCGTCGGCGGTCGCGGCCGCGACCTCGGCAACCCCGGAGACGGTACGGGCGACGTCCCCGCTGCTGGTGGCCGCGTCCGCCACCGAACGGCTCATCTCGCCGGTCGTCGCGGTCTGTTCCTCCACCGCTGAGGCGATGGTCGTCGTGTAGTCACCGATCCGCTGGATGACCTGGGTGATCTCGCCGATGGCGGTAGCCGCCGAGTCGCTGGACTCCTGGATGGCGCCGATCCGCTCGGTGATCTCCTCGGTCGCCTTGGCGGTCTGCTGGGCCAGCTCCTTGACCTCGCCGGCCACCACGGCGAAGCCCTTGCCCAGCTCCCCGGCGCGGGCCGCCTCGATGGTCGCGTTCAGGGCGAGCAGGTTGGTCTGCTCGGCGATGCTGGTGATCAGCCGGACCACGTCGCCGATCTCCGCGCTGGCGGCGCCGAGTTCGGCCACCTGGTTGTTGGTGCGCTCGGCGACGCTCATGCCTTCCTGGGCGACCCGGGCCGCGTCGGCCGCGTTGGAGGCGATCTCGGTGATCGAGGCGCTCATCTCCTCGGCCCCGGCCGCGATCGACTGGACGCCGGCGTTGACGTCCTCGCTGGCGGAGCTGGCCGTGCCGGCCTTGTCTGCGACGTCGGCTGCGCCGGACTGCAACTGGGCGCTGACCGTGGAGAGTTCCTCGGAGGCGCTGGCGAGGGTGACCGCGGAGCCGCCGATGGTGCTGACGGTCTCCCGGAGGCGGGTGATCGCGACGTCCAGGGCACGCCCCATCCGGCCGGGTTCGTCCCGGCTGGTGAGCCCGGACTGCCTGGTCAGGTCGCCGTCGGCGAGTCCTTCACAGACCTCGGTCACCCGGGTCAGGGAACGCACGATTCCGCGGGCGACCATCACGCCGAGCAGCAGGGCGGCGGCGATGCCGAGCACCAGCAGCGTGATCGACTGCGTCCGGCTGGACTCGTACCGGTCCCGCGCGTCCGCGGCGGCCGCCGCGGCCGCCGCGTCCTCGGTGGCGCCCATCTCGGCCAGGTTCTCCCGGATCTCGGTGCTGAGCGGCTGGGCCTGCGTGTTGCGGATCTCGCCCCAGGCCTCGACGTCGTTCCGCTCGGAGGCGGGAATCAGCTGGTCCTTGGCGATCCCGACGTATTTCTGCCAGCTGTCCTGGACGGCGGTGATCGTCGCCGGGTCGGCGGCCGGGGTGCTGCCCGCGTAGGCGGCGCTGGCCTCCTCGGCGGCCGCCAGTGCGTCCTCGAACGCCTTCTGGAATTTCGCCTTCGACGCCGCGTCCGGGTAGAGGACGTGGTTCAGCAGATCGACCCGGGTCTGGGTCATCGCGGTGGAGAGGTCGCCCAGCGCGGTCACGCTCGCCACGTTGTTCCGGTAGAGCAGTTGCGCCGAGTCGCTGACCGACGCGAGCGCCCGCAACCCGAGCGCCCCGATCAGGAGCGCGACCACGGCGGCGACCACGATCGCCACCATGATCTTGACGTTCACGCTGAGATCGGCCCACAACCGCCGTGATCCGGCGCTCGGAACCGCTTCTCCAGTAACTTCGGTCATCACTTGTCCCCCTGGCCCGGGAGTCCCCGCACCGGCCGCCCGTACTTACTACTCACGTCGGCACACTTCGGCCGCCTCTGAGCGACCCGGCCAGGGAGATGAGACGGGATCAGCGGCGCCGGATCCCGGCGACCGCCACGATCGCGCCGACGGCGCAGAGAACCCCGGAGACCAGGGCCGCGGTGTGCACACCGTTCAGGAAGGCGGTGGCCGAGCCTTCGACGACCGCCGCGCGTACCGTCTCGGGCATGTCGGCGGTGACCGGAGCGACTCCCATGGCCACCGCGTCCGCGGCCCCGGAGAGGCCGGTGGCCATCCCGGCCGGGACCCCCGCGGCGGTGAGCGAACCGGTCAGGGTGGTGTCGACGCGGCTGCCGATCAGCGAGATCAGCACCGAGGTGCCGAGCGCGCCACCGACCTGGAGCATGGTGGCCTGGAGTCCGCCGGCCACTCCGGCGTCCTTGACCGGGGCGCTGCCGACGATCGCCTCGGACGACGCCGACATGACCATGCCGATGCCGAGGCCCAGGCCGATGAAGGACGGCCACATCGCCCAGTAGCCGGAGTCCGCGCCGAGGAACATCAGGCCGAACGAGGCGCCGCCCTGGAGAAGCATGCCGAGCGGCATGGTGAGGCGCGGGCCGTACCGGTCGGTGAGCGCGGCGCCGGCCGGCGAGGCGATCACCGAGGCGATGCTCAGCGGGAGCGTGATCACGCCGGCCCAGACCGGGCTGTAGCCGCGGACGTTCTGCAGGTAGAGCATGATGTAGAAGATCGAGCCGAGCAGGGTGAAGAAGTTGATCGCGGTGATCACCGCCCCGATGGTGAGCGCGGGGCTGCGGAAGAGCCGCATCGGTAGCAGCGGGTGCTCCCGCCGGGTCTCGAACCATCCGAAGAGGACCAGGATCAGCAGGCCCGCGACGATGGCACCGATCGTGAGGGGCGCGCCCCAGCCCCAGGTCTCGCCTTTGACCACGCCGAGGATCAGCACCAGCAGTCCGGCGGCGAGCAGCAGCACGCCCGGCACGTCGAACCGGTGCCGGCCGGTGGAGTTCCGGCTCTCCGGCAGCACGAGCACGCTGAATACGAGCGCCACGACACCGATCGGCGCGTTGATGTAGAAGACCGACTCCCAGTCGACGTGCTCGACGAGCAGGCCGCCGACGATCGGGCCGAGCGCTGTGGAGACCGAGGAGACCATGGCCCAGATGCCGACGGCCATGCCGAACCGGTGCGGCGGGAAGACGGCGCGCAGCATGCCGAGCGTGTTCGGCATCAGCAGGGCGCCGAAGAAGCCCTGCGCGGCGCGGAAGGCGATGACGCCCTCGACCGAGCCGGCGAGCCCGATCGCGACGGACGCCCCGGTGAAGCCGGCCACGCCGATCAGGTAGAAGCGCCGCCGGCCGAACCGGTCGCCGAGCTTGCCGCCGAGGATCAGCGCGGCGGCCAGCGCCAGCAGGTAGGAGTTGGTGACCCACTGCAGCTCGGCGGTGGAGGCACCGAGGTCACGGCCGATCTCCGGGTTGGCGATGGCCACGACGCTGCCGTCCAGGCCGACCATGAACAGGCCGAACGCGACGGCGATCAGGGACAGCCAGGGGTTGCCGAGCCGGCGGCCGAGGGCCGTCGGCGGCGAGTGGGCCGGGGTGGGTGTCTCGGTTGCGGTTGCGAGGGGCATTTCCGGGCTCCAAATCAGGGGGTACGGGGGGAAGCGGCCCGAAGGCGCTGGACCACTTCGGCGAGCGCGGGCAGGGCCGCGTCGACGGCCGACCGCTGGGCCGGGTCGAGGCCCGCCAGGGCGTCCTCCAGGTAGCCGGTGAACAGCTCGTGCACCGCGTCGATGCGGCGCAGCGACTCCTCGGTGGTGTACAGGCGCACGATCCGGCGGTCCTGGTCGTCCCGTTTCCGGCGCAGCAGCCCGCCGTTGACCATGGCGGTGATCAGGGCGCTCGCGTTGTTCGGCTGGATCTGCAACTCGTCGGCGATCTCGCGGACGGTGATGCCGGGCCGGGACCGCACGTGCCACAACGCGATGATCTGCGCCTCGGGCGGCTTGGGGTGGGTGAAGTCGGCCTGGAGGCGCCGGTCGAGGTTGCGGTGCAACTGGTGCGCGAGGTGCATCAGGGCCACGGCCGTCTCCGTCATGCGCCCATTATTAGGTATGATGGCATACCTAATTCCAGCTGATGCGTTCTTGATCACTCCGTCGTCACGGCCCGCAAGGGACGTTAGGTCGGAAGCCGTACGGGTAGACCCGATCGGGAACGACCGACCGACGGGAGGATCCGTATGACCACGGTTCAGGAACAGGACGTCATCGAGTTGCTGCTGAGCCAGCACCAGCAGATCAAGGCGCTGTTCACCCGGGTGCGGCAGTCCACCGGCGAGACGAAGCGCGACACGTTCCACGAGCTGACCCGGCTGCTCGCCGTGCACGAGAGCGCCGAGGAGCAGGTGGTCCACCCGGCCGCGCGCGACGACGCCGGGGACGAGGTCGTGGACGCTCGCCTCCAGGAGGAGAACGAGGCCAAACGTGCCCTCGCCGAGCTCTACGACCTGGGTGTCGACGCACCGGATTTCGACGTGCGGTTCGCCGAGTTCGAGGCGGCCGTGCTCAGCCACGCGCTGCACGAGGAGCAGGAGGAGTTCCCGCGGTTGCGGACCAGGACCGACCCCGCGATGCTGGTCCGGATGGCCGGCGCGGTGCGCGCGGCCGAGGCCGTCTCACCCACCCGCCCGCACCCGAACGCCGGGGAGAACCCGGTGGCGAACCTGATGGCAGGCCCGCCTCTGGCGATCTTCGACAAGACCCGGGACGCCGTCCGCGACTGGCGGCAGTCGCAGAACAAGTGACGCTCAGGCGGCCCGGTCCCGCATCGGGCCGGGCCGCCGCCCGTCCGCGGCCGGCTCCCGGACCGGGCGCAGCGGCGTGGCCGGGCCCCGGTGACGGACCGGCGGCGTGATCCTCAGCCGCCGCAGGAACGGCGCGAACGGGTCACCGAACGTTCGCGCCGCCGTGTTGAGCAGCAGCGCGGCGGCCACCATGCCGACCGCCGGCATGCCCATCAGCAGGGCGATCACCGATCCGGTCAGCCCGCCCCACACCATCACCCGCAGCCCGACGTCGGCGACCGGGATGCCGCTCGGCCGTTGCCGGGTCCAGATCGGCAGGAACGACGAGGCGAGCGCGAGCGCCACCGCGCCGAGCACGGCCGCGGCCGTCAGGAAGGCCTGCGGCCAGTCGAAATGCCGCCCCAGGGCGTAGCCACCGGACAGCACCACACCGAACCAGACCTTGGCCAGCGCCCAGCGCCCGAGCCGGACCAGCGGATCGTCGGAAACCGTCATGGCGAACTCCAGCCGGACACGAGACGGCGGACAGGCGGTGACGCCCACCCTACCGTCCGCTGCCCCGCCCGGCAGGAAGCACGAAGGGGGACAAGGGCTTCCCGGCACCCACGGTGCCATGAAGACGCGGGGCGAGGAGACGCCGTTAGCCGAGGGAGGGTGAAGCGCGCCCCGATGGCCCGTGCGGCGCCAAGCCGCCCGGGCCGGATCGTGCGGCGCCAAGCCGCCCGATCAGGCCAGGCGGAACAACTCGGCGTGCACCTGCCGGGCGGGGACCTTGAGGCGGCGCAGGCTGGCGAGGACCGCGTCGGTGAGCGGGCCGGGGCCGCACACGTACACGTCGCGGTCGGTGATGTCGGGAACCATGGCACGCAGCCGGTCCGGGTGGAAGGGCTGGTTGGTGTGGCCGGTCCGGCCGGTGAGCAGGTGCAGGCGGGCGCCGTTGGCGGCGGCCAGGTTGCGCAACTCGCCGAGCAGGACGGCGTCCGAACCGCCGCGCACCCGGTAGAGGACGATCACGTCGTCGCCGATCCGGGGGTCCTCCAGGAGGGACCGGATGGGGGTGACGCCGATGCCGCCGGCGATCAGCAGGGTGGCGGTACGTGCCCGCCGGTCGAGGGTGAACGCCCCGTAGGGCCCCTCGGCGAACACCCGCGCCCCGACCGGGAGCTCCCGCAGCCCGGCCGTGGTGCCGCCGACGGCTTTCGCGGTGAGCCGCAGCGATCGCCCGTTCGGCGCCGCCGACAGGGAGAACGGGTTGACCTGCCACCAGCGGTTGTGGCCGGGGAACCGCCACAGGAAGAACTGCCCGGCGCTGACCGGCAGCCGGTGGAGGTCGCGGCCGGTCACGTGGACGGACACCACGTCGTCGGACTCGGGCACCACGGCGGCGACGCGCAACCGGTGCCGGTTGTTGCGGACGAGCGGCACCACGAGCCGGTTGACCAGCAGCGTCCCGAGCACGAACGCCCACAGCCCCCACCAGTAGAGCCGGCTCGCCAGGTTCGTGGTGAAGGCGGTGCCCTCGTAGTACTGGTGGATCAGGCCGAGGACCAGCACGGCGTAGAGCAGCATGTGGGCGGCGTGCCACGTCTCGTAGGAGAGCCGGCGGCGGGCGGCCCCGATCGACAGCGCCACGACCAGGACGATGAGGGCGACCGCGATCATGCCGAGCAGCACCGGCCACTGTCTTCCCAGGGCCAGCGCGGTGGCCGGCACCGGGTCGCGGCCGTGCCGGGCGAACCCGAGGATCACCCATGCCGGGTGCAGCAGGGCCAGCCAGAACACGGCGAACCCGGTCCGCCGGTGCCAGCGGGTCAGCCGGTCCATGCCGAAGGCCCGGTCGAGCAACGGCAAACGGGAGATCAACAGCACCTGTACGGCCAGGGCGAACGCGAGGTACAGCCCCAGGAGACGGCCGGCGGCGCCGATCAGGTTGTAGGCGGCGGGCCGGCCGAACAGGAACAGGACGTGGACGGCGGCCAGGTTGACGACGAGGAACGCCGCGACCGCGGCACGCGCGAGGATCATCCGGTCTCCCCCTGCCTGGACCTCCATCATGGGGGTGTACCGCGGTCGGCGCCATCCGGTTCAGGACAGTCCGGAATTGTTTCTCAGAAATGGAGACCGCAACCGGATTCGAACCGGTGTAAACCGTTTTGCAGACGGTTCCCTGACCACTCGGGCATGCGGTCGTGAAATGGAACGTGCGGGCGACAGGATTCGAACCTGCTCAGCGCTTGGCGACCGGTTTACAGCCGGCCCCGACTCTCCCACGTCGGCGCGCCCGCTCGGGGTGAAAAGAAACGCCGCCCGCTCCCAGCAGGGGACGGGCGGCGCGGCAAGCATCGCGAACGACTCAGCCACACCACCGGTCCGGGGCATAACAGGTGCGACACATGGCCGATCTCCTTCTAGAGCCGTTCGAAGCTGTGGACGACATTAATCGAACACCCCAGGAATGCGCAACCATTTAATTCAGCGCAACGCGGCCGCGGCCGGGACCGCGAGCATTCGGGCCAGATCCGCCGCGTCCTGTTGATTCGCGGCACGTGCCAGGATCCGGGTGAGCACGTCTCCCCGGGCCAGTAGCACAGTGCACCGGCTCGACTTCTTCGCGACCGTCTCGCAGAACATGCGTTGCTGATCGATTCCAGGCAGCTTCGGCAGATCAACCTGATGCACGCCGGCGTACTTGATCATGTACTCGGTGTATTCCCCACAGCCGAGCACACCATTCACCTGGGCGACCGCCTCAGCCGCCGTGATCATCCCGTACGCGCCGGCGAACTGCCGCACCCCACGGTCACCACCACGCCACACCCGCTCCTGACCGAAAACCGTGCTCACCGCCCCGAGTTGCGGCCCGTTGCCGCAGACGTGCGAGGCCACATCCTCCACATAAGGCGGGTCGAAGGCGCCGGCCGCCATACCGGCAACCGCATTCGGCCCGAGCAGCGCCTTCTCGACTCGCTCGGCGGCACCGGGCTTGATCGAGGCCGCGGGCTGCTGACCGGGCACCGCGCTGGAGGTGACGGCCGGGACGGGGCCGACGCCGGTCGCACAGTCCGACCGCTCCCGGATCTGCTCCGGCCCGACCGGATCCGTCTCTCCCGTCAACAGGTGACGCACCGACCACGGGTCGCTTCCCGCCGGATACGCCGGCACCTCACTGAGAGTGAAGTCCCACGAGTTCATGTCCCTCTCGCCGATCAGATCGGTGGCGGTCAAGTACACCTGGAACCGGGCGGGCAGCACCGGATGAGCCGCGTTGCGGCCCGCCTTCACCGCGACGTCAGTGAACGGTTCGTCGTCCCCCCAGCGCAATCATCTCTCCGGGACCAGCCGCCGCTTTCGGTCCCGCCACCCGCCACCACGTGTACGGGTCGTCACCGTACTGTTCGTCCAGATCCTCATCGGCGGCCGTGAAGTCGTCGACCTTGATACCGACGGTCTTCTCGCCCGGGCACAGCGGCGCGAAGACCTGGTAGGTGTCACCGATCCTCGCGACGCCGAACACGTACTCGAGCCGGTCGGGAACGCCTGTCGTGAAACAGCCGGAGAGCAAGAGCCCGGCCACCCCGACGAGCACCACGTCAAGAACCCGTCTCAGCACCGAAGTGGCAGGCCGCACGGCAGTCGTGTTCTCAGCGCAATGCGGCGGCAGCCGGAACGGCGAGCGTACAGGCCAGGTCCGCGGCTCTCTCCTCGGTACGGGCCCTCACGATCAGGCGGCTCAGCACCGGCCCGCCGGCCAGCAGCACCGTACAGCGGCTGGGCTCCTCGTCGGTGCTCTCACAGAACATCAACCGGCGGTCCGCACCCGCCAGAACCGGCAGGTCGGCCTTGTGGATCCCCCGGAACCCGGAACCCCAGTCCTCGTACTCCCCGCACCCGAGCATGCCCTCCACCTGCACGATCACCTCCGCCGCGGTGACCTCGCCGAACACACCGGCGAACTGCCATGCCGAGGTGCCGGAATCGTCACGCCAGCCGCGACTCCGCCCGAACGCAGAACTGACCGCCCCGGACGCCGGACCGTTCGCGCAGACGTGCGAGGCGATGTCCTCGCCGTACGGCGGATCTGGTTCGACCGGGATCAGCCCCGGCTGGCCGGGATCCAGCAAAGCCGGCTCGACCATGCCTGACGCTCCATCCGGCATCACGGACTCAGCCTGCCTGCCGGCGACGACCGGTGCGCTGGTGGCCGGTGCCATGCCCGGCCCGGTCACACAGTCCGATCCACGTCGGATCTCCGCCGGGCTCAGTTGATCCGCAGCACCGCCGCCCGCTCCTGGTAGGAGGTAGCGCGCTTGACCCGGGTCGGTTCCGGCCGGAAAGTCAGGAACCTCGGCGCCCAGGAAGTCCATGAAACCCTGGTTGGTCCGACCCCGCAGGTCGGTGAAGGCCAGCCGGACCCGCGATGAGGCAGGCGGGGTGCCGGCGGGCGCCCGCACCCCGATGTCGGTGAACGGCTCGTCCACACCGAGAGCAACGAATTCCCCCGGACCAGCCACCGTTCGCGGCGCCGCCGCCCGCCACCAGGTCGAAACGTCGTCACTGAACCGGGCACCCTCATCCCTCCCGGAAACCTTCACCGCCACGATCTTCTCGCCGTCACACAGCGGCGCGAACACCTGATAGATGTCACCGATCCGCGCGACACCGAACCGGTAATCCTGCCTCCTGTCGCCGGCGGGACAGCCGGCAAGCATGAGCCCTACCGCCACGGCGACCGCCACCCTCAACACCCGCCGGCTCGCGGACGTACCGTTCCACACGGGCATCTCCAGCCGTCTCTTCGACGCCGACGGAGCCGCGCTGTGGGCGGCACCGTCGGGTCCGGGTCGCCACCCGATCAACCACGGCTGTCGTACAAGCCGCCACCGTCCTCGCCGTCCCAGGCTGCCTCTCCGCCCGGCCTTCGTAGAAGGCTGCAGCCCGGTCCCTCTGATGGCTGGTATGACCCCGCAGATCAGCTCAGCGCGGCGGCAGCCTCGGAGGCGAGGCTCCGGGCGATGCCGGTGGTCTCGTTCTCCGAGCTTCCGGTCACGATGAGCCGGCTGAGGATGTCCTTCTCGGCCAGCAGCACGGTGCAGCGACTGGGTTCCTCGTCGGATTCCTCGCAGAACATCAACTGCCGGTCCACGTCGGGCAGCGCGGGCAGATCGACCTCATGGATCTCGCGGAAGTCGTGACCTCCATCGCTGTATTCGCCACAGCCGAGCATCCCCTCGACCTGAGTGACCACGTCGGTAGCGGGAATCTCGCCGTACGCGCCGGCGAACTGGCGCACCTCACTGCCGGTGGCCGCCTGCCAGACCCGCTCCTGCCCGAAGGCGGTACTGATCGCCCCGGACCGCGGGCCGTTGGCACAGACGTGCGCGGCGACGTCCTCCTGGTAGGGCGGATCGCGCGGGACCGGCGTCATACCGGTGACCGCGGCCGGGTCGAGCATCGACCGCCCGGCCCGCTCGGCCGCGCCGGGCCGCATCGCGGCGTCCGCCTGCTGGCCGGGCACGGCCGTCACGGAAACGGACGGTACCGGACCGGACCCCAGGGCGCAGTCGGACAGTGTCCGGATCTCGGCCGCGCCGAAGGTCTCCTTCTCCATCGGTACCCGGTAGTCCACTGTCGCCGGGTTGCTTCCGGCCGGATGGACGGGCACGTCGGCGGTCATTACGGCACTGCCCAGTTGGTTCGTGGCCGCCCGCAAATCGGTAACCGCCAGCCACACCCGGAACTCACCGGGCAGTACACGGTAGGCGGGGTTACTGCCTGCCCGGACGGCGACGTCGGTGAAAGGCCCGTCCACTCCTAGGACGATGAACTCGCCCGGGCCGGTCGCCGCTTTCGGACCTTGCACCCGCCACCAGGTGGAGGCGTCGTCGCTGAACTGGTCGTCGTCGGGATCCTGCCCGGCGGCCTCCGGATCGTCGACCTTCAGCCCGACGATCTTCTCGCCGGGACACAGCGGGGCGAAAAGATGATAATCATCGCCGATCCTCGCGACGCCGAAGCGGTATTCGAGGCGGTCCGGAGAGTTCAGCGGACAACCGGCGAGCATCAACCCGGTCGCCCCGGCGCCCACCACGCCCAGCGTTCGCCGCACCACGGACCAGACGTCCCGCACCGCAATCGTCTCCTTCCCTGCCCTGGACCCGGGTGGTGCCGGCGTGCCGGCACCACCCGGGTCACAGCGTTGACTCAAGAACCGCCGGGGCACTTGTACCCACCGCCGCCGTTACGTTGCGAGCCGTTCCACGCGCCGCCGCCCGGAACGCTGTGCCGTTCCGCTTCGGCCTCGTAGTAGTTGCAGCCGCCGACCGTGTTGAGTTGGCCGTAGGTGTAATACATGATCGGGAACAAGACGCCGTACTTCTCCCACTGCTGGTCGCGGTGGTACTTCTCGTGGGTCATCAGGCCGGGCTTGCTCAGGTTCGTATCGGTCGTCGTGACGAAGGTGTTGCCGTAGGTCGTGCCACCCTGCTGACCGAAGATCCCACCCGGACTGTCGTCGTAGCTGGGTATCGGCGTGTGCTCTTGGACGAATTCGTTGTCTTGGACGTATTGACGGACCGCCGATGAGATCTTGTTCTCCTCGCAGACCAGCATGCCCTCATGCTTGCCGCAGCGGCCACCCATCGACAGCACCAGACCAGCCACGCCCCAACCGATGAGTTCAGACTGGATCTTGGGAATCACGCGCCAGCTGGCATCCACGAGCGCGGGCACCGTAACGGTCAGGAAGTTCATGGTCGGCTTGGTGATCTTCTCGTCGACGAAATCGGCCGCGCTGTCCCAGGCCTGCTCGGCCTGGCCGGCCATCGCGTTGAGGTCGTCGGAGATCTTGTCGGCGACCGGGTCGCAGAATCCCATGAAGCAGTTCATGCCGAGCTTGAGCATGTTGCCGATCTTGTCGACCACGAGGCCGGCCGATCCGCCACCTCCACCTCCACCTCCACCGCCACCGTCGCCACCGCTGCCCGTGGTGGTGTTGCCGCCGCCGCCCGGCGGCGTGGTGGGCGTGGTCGGCGTGGTCGGCGTGGTCGGCTTCGGCTTGGTGGCGCACCTCGCGTAGCTGCAGGGGTAGAGGCCGGTCGGGTCGGAGAACGTGACCGGGTTGTTGTGCGAGTACGTGTACGCGTTCCACTGCTGTGGATCGTTGAGATCCTGCACCGGGTCCACCGAGATGAACCGGCCCAGTTGTGGGTCGTACTCGCGGGCGCCCAGGTGCACGAGCCCGTGTGGATCGTTGTCGCCGCCGACGAAGCCCTTGTTGTTGACCCAGAGCGGACTGGTCCCACGTGCCTTGCCGTACGGGGTCTGCCGGCGGACGTCGACGCGCTGGGTGTAGGCGTTGACCGCTACCTGCTGGGTGCCCTGGTGGTCGTCGAAGAGCCAGGTCAGGCTCTGCGAGCCGCCGGTACGGGAGGCGACGGTGTGGCCGTTGAAGGTGTAGTACCGGGTTCCGGTGACGGCGCCGGCCGACGCGCGCCGGACCTCGTTGCCGGGAAGGAACAGGGTGGTGCCGGTGGCGTCCCGGCGGATCAGCCGGGTGCCGTCGGCGTCGTACAGGTTGGTCGTGGTCTTACCCGCCTCGGTGACGGTCTTCGCCTTGCCCTCGGCGTCCCAGACCAGGTCCTGAGCTCCACGCTTCGTCATGTTGCCCGACTCGTCGTACTTGTAGTCGACGGTCGTGCCGGTGGTGCCGGCCGGCGTGGTCGTGGTCATCGACGAGACCGAGTGCGGCCGGACCTTGCCGGTTCCGGATGGCGGGACGGTGTATTTGCTGACGGTTTCGCCCGCCGCGGCGTACGACCTCTCCAGAGTGCGGTTGCCGAGCTGGTCGATCTCCCAGTCCGTCCAGTACGGCGCGGGGCCGCCCAGGTTGGCGGGCGACCGCGCGACGTCACAGGCGACCCCGGCCTTCGGGGTCCACGCCGAGGTGAGCCGGCGCAGCGTGTCGTAGGCGAAGCACTGGGTGTCGGACTGGCCCACCTGCGGGGTGTCGGCGACCGAGGTCAGGTTTCCGGCCGGGTCCCAGGTGTAGGAGCGCTGTGACACGGTTCCGGTCGAGGTCTCCGGCTTGACCTTGACCTCCTTGACCCGGCGGGTGTCCAGCTCGTACGCGGTGGCCTGTTCCACGTGGACCCCGCCGGCGATCTTCATCGTGGTGACGGTCGGCTCCCCGTACGCGCTGTACTGCTGACCGGCGACGTAGGCGCCGACCGTGCTCCACGCCGAGGTGAGGCTGGTGGGCAGTCCGGTCGTGGCGTCGTAGTCGGTGGTCACCTGTTCGCCGGCCAGGTCGCCGGCGACCGGGTGGCTCAGGCTCGTCTCCGCGCCGGTGTACGGCGAGTAGCTGTGCCCGTACACGTACGTTCCGGCGAGTCCGGTCTCGGCGGCCGGGATCACCCAGTGCTCACCGGTGATCTTGTAGTCGACGGTGAAGCCACGCGCCTGCCACTTGTAGGCGCTGCCGTTCTCGTGCCGGATCTTCTCGGTGTTCTGCCCGCGTACCGTGACGCCGGTGTAGAGCTTGTCGTACTTCCACTCGGCGCGCAGGTTCGCGGGTACAGCCTCGTCGTCGTACATGGCGGTCTTGCGGCCCAGCACGTCGTAGGTGTAGACGAGCACCTCACCACGGGCGTCCTCGGAGCGGATCAGGTCGCCGGAGTCGTTGAACGTCTCCTTCACCAGGCCCTTGTCCGGGTCCTTGGTCTCGATCCGGCGGCCCCGCGTGTCGTACGTGTAGGTCCACTGGTTGCCGAGCGTGTCGGTGATCGCGGCCAGCTGGTCCTTGCTGTTGAACGTGTAGACCGTTCCGTCGTAGGCCCCGGCCGTGCCCGCGGTGGTGGTGTACTGCCGCAGCTCGGTGGTGCGGCCCTGGACGTCGACGAGTGTGGTCGTCGGGGTGTCGCCGGCGGGGGGAACGGTGGTGGTGCGGTCACCCTCGTAGAGGGTGCGGGTGCGCCACTTCTCCACCAGGTTCGTGACTCCGTCGCCGGACCGGTGGATCGCGTCGGTGACCCGGTCGGCCCGGTCGTAGACGTTGACCGCCTGGGCCGGCACCGACCATTCCGGTTCCCACCACAGGGTGCCGGACGGGTCGTCCGGTTCCGCGTGGGCGGCGAACTCCATCGCCACCCGGCCGTGGTCGTCGTACAGCCGGTCGGTGACGACCCGGCCACCGCCGACGGCGGCCGTCTGGGTCTGCCGCGAGCGCATCAGGCCGTCGAAGATCTCGTACGAGACGTCGGTGCCGCCGCCGGCGTTGAGCGCCTCGGTCTTGACGTACGGGTATCCGCTGCGGGTCGGGCTGTAGTGGTAGGTGAATTTCAGCAAGGGCTTGTCCGGGTGGTCGGTCCGGGTCCACCGGCTGTTCCACACGTTCACGGTGCGGCCCAGCGGGTCGTAGGTGCCCTCGTTGACCCGGCTGTTCATGTCGGTGACCTTGGCGGTGTTGCCCCACCACGGGTTGATCACGGTGGTGTTGACCCAGCCCAGCTTGTTGGTGTCGGTGCGGCTGGTGGCCAGCGAGTCGGCCGGGCTGAACACCGTGGTGGTGGTGTTGCCACGCAGCTCGGTGGAGCCGGTCTGCCGGCCGTACGCGTCGAACGTGCCGGTGGTGGCCTCGGTCAGCCAGACGGTGCCGGTCGCCGCGGTCCAGTCCTTCAGCTCGTCGGTGCGGGTCAGGTTCCCCCGCACCGGTGCGGTGCCGGTGCTGGTCGCGCCGTCGAAGAAGAACTGCTTGTCGCTGATCACGTGATCCGGGCTCGCCGGGGCGGTCCCGCAGGGCCGGGTCGTCACCGTCTCCCGGCTGACCAGGCGTACCAGATTCTTGCCGGTGTTGCGGTTGTAGGTCGTGGTGGTGCACTTCTCGTCACCGGTCCTGGCGGTGTCGCCGTTGTCCTGCACCGAGGTGGCCACGCCGTAGGTCTGGTCGAAGGTGCTGGTCTGGCTGCTGATCCGCCAGCCGCGCGCGCCGTCGGCGCCCAGCGCCGTGCCGGTGTACGTGCTCTGGATACCCGTGTAACGGGCGGTCACCGTGTCGCCGTTGACGGTCCGGGAAGCCAGCGGATCGGAGCGCCACGGCACGTTGACCGTCTTGGAGACCGGCTTGGCCGTGGTGCCGTTGTAGACGACCTCCTCGCGGACCATCCCGGCGAACTCGTCCTCGTCGTACACGGTCTCCGAACCGGCCGAGGCCGGCACGGTCACATTGCGGAGGCCACCGGACGGTGCCGCCTTGTCGCGGTGCATGCCGCGCAGGTACCTGGTCTTCTTCAGGGTGCCGTCGCTGTCACCGACCCGGGTCAGCACCGAGGCGAAGCCGCGGAACTGGTTCCACGTCTTGTACTTGGGTTTGCCGATCCCGTCGTCGTCGGCGTAGTGCCAGGCCGGCTCGCCCTCGTACGTGTAGTAGGTGTTCTTGGTCGGCGCCTGGTGGCCGTCCTGCAACTGCACGTCGGTCTCGCTGACGTGGGTGACCACGTACTTGTGCCACCACTCGGTGATGTCCCCGCCGCTGGTGGAGTACGGGTCCGGGCCGATCACCGGGTAGCAGCGCATGGTGTTGGTGTGCGGGGCGCTGGGCAGGTTGCCGGCCTTGCACTCCGGCAACGAGTAGTCGATCTTGATTTTCGCGCCGGTCTCGGTGTGGATGGCCGCCATACGATGCCAGTTGTTGGTGGTGTTGGTCTTGGTGAGGACCCGGTTCGGCATCGCCACCGGGTCGAAGGTGACCGGGGGCTTGGCGAGGGTGCCACCGACGTGGCCGGTGTGCACGATGGAGTCGAGCCACAGGCCGCCACGCTGGCCGTCACCCGGCGACGGGAAGCTGTGCGACAGCGTGTACGAGTCGACGTCCTGCCAGGCGGCGGTCGCCTTGGTGGTGTCCCAGATCCGGGTACGGACCTTCGCCAGGCGCTTGGCCGTCCAGAACGTCGGGGAGAACGATTCGCAGGAGGTCGCGTCGGCCTTGCACTCCTGGTCCCACGGGGTGTCGGGCCAGTGTGCGCCGTCGTGGGCCGCGCAGTCGCTCAGGCACCGGTCGGCGGATTCGAAGATCACCTGGGCGAGCGCGGTGACCGAACGATCCGACGTGCCGCGGTCCCAGGTGCCGTAGTCGATGCGGCGGAGTGCGCCACCACGCACGTACGCGACGTTCTTGCTCGTCGTTCCTTCCGCGGCGTACTGGTTGGTCTCCTTGTCGTACCAGTACGAGGTGGTGTTGCCGTGCACGTCGATCGAGTAGTCGAGGTTCCACCGCCAGGCCTGGGTCAGCCGCGAGCCGGCGAAGGTGTCGGCATGCCCCGGCTCGCCGGAGTGGTTGCCGTAGACCGGGACCGTCCACGCCGAGCCGGTCTCGGAGCTCTGACCCGGCAGCTTGTTCAGCCCGAAGTAGTACCGGGTCCCGTCGGTGGTGGTGACCTTCCAGTGCTCGCCGTTGTCGTCACCGTTGTCGGCGCCGGTGAGCCGCTCGATCTTCGAGCCGTCCTCGGCCCGGCCGTGCCAGCCCTTGCCCGACTCGTAGATCAGCTCGGTGCTGGTCGATCCGAGCGAGAGCATCGCGTTGTCGGTACGCCAGCACTGGTCGCCGGTGTACGTGGGGTTGTTCGGCGACCCGGACTTGTCCGCGTTGCAGGAGACGTAGTTGCGCTCGATGAACCCGGCCGAGTAGCCGAAGCCCTCACCGGTCCAGGAGGGCTGGTTGTTCGAGGCCGACGAGCGTCCGTCGACACTGGCCGACGAGTAGGACAGGCCGACCTTCGGTGCCGCGCCGCCGATCGCCGGCGGGGTGCGGATGTCGTAGTTCCAGCTGAAGTCGCCGGTGGAGCCGCCGACCGACCAGGTCGAGGAGACCGACATCGGGGTCGCGGCGAAGTCACCGGAGTCGCCGGAGGGCGCCGCGGCGAGCGCAACCAGCGTGCCTGCCGCCGCGGTGGCCGCGACCGGCACGTCGGCGGACACCGAGGTCGCCGCCGGGTCGTTGCGTGACGGCAGCGGTGTCGCCGAGCAACCGGTCGCGTCCGGGGTGGTCAGCGCGCAGTCCGGCAGCCGCCACAGCCGCAGCCGGGAGGCCCAGCCGGCGCCGTACGCGTGCTGGAACCTGCTGTAGTCGACGGTGACCGCGGCACTGCCGGCGGTCTGCGCGCTGACCCGGGCCACCAGGCCGGCACGCCAGCGCTGCGGCACCTTCCGGTGATCCACCACCACCGCGGACAGGCCCGCCGGAACCGCGGCGCGGGCGTCACGGCCGGGACCGGTCCGCAGCTTGCTGCCCGCGGCCGGCCACACCGGGGCCGGGGGGTCGAATCGAGGACGTGCGATGGATTTCGCGGGGACGCCGGAGACCTCGCGCCCGTCCTTGTCGAGCTTCTCCACCTGTGGTTTCAGGGGTTCCGGCGAGGGTTCGGCGGCCTGGGCCGGGGTCAGGGCGATGAACGGCAGCGCCAGCACTGCCAGAGCGGTTGCGGCCGACGTCGGCCGGCGCCAGAAGTTCCATCGACGCACACGATTGAAGGACAAGAGGTTCCCCCGGTGAAGTTGATCTCCCGGGCACCCTAGAGGCTTGGTAGCTCCATGTAAATATTCGAATTCGTCATGTACATGTTGGACTCCCGCGAGCGCCGGTCGATGCCCTACAGTGCTGCCGAGATCGACGATCTTCTGGTAACGGCACGGGGAAACGCTGCCCCTCCAGCGATGCGTCTCGATTCATCTTCGTCAAAGTTGCAACGTTGGAGAGTCCATGCTCGACCATCCTTCGAAAAGACAGCGCCTGCTGCGCGCCGGCCTGTCACTCCTGACCGTCGCGACGCTCGCAGCCGGCATCTCGCAGACCGGCCCGGCGCCGGCTGAGGCCACACCGGCACCCCGGGCGGGCACGGCCGTCGCCGCCGCGGTCCGGGCCGCGAAGCTGTCCGGTACGCGGGTGGAGGTGCTGCCGGAACGCACCGAGTTCGTCCAGGTGTTCGCCGAACCGACCGGCCGCCTGACGTATGAGGCCGCGGCCGTGCCACAGCGGGTGCGCCGAGCCGACGGGTCCTGGGCCGACATCGACGTACGGCTGTCCAAGGTCGATGGATTCCTGCGCCCGGCCGCCACGCTGGCGGACGTGCGGTTCTCCAACGGCGGAACCGGGCCGCTGGTCACCCTGGTACGCGACGGGAAGACGTTCACGCTGTCGTGGCCGTACGGTTCGCTGCCCGCGCCGACGCTGTCCGACGAGACCGCCGGTGATCGGCACGCCGCCACCTACCGGGAGGTGATGCCCGGCGTGGACCTGGCGGTACGGGCCACACCCACCGGGTTCACGCACGTGCTGGTCGTCAAGGACGCGAAGGCCGCGGCGAACCCGAACGTACGCAAGGTGCGATTCGATCTCGGTGGCGACGCACGCGTGCACCGCCTGCCGAACGGCTCGCTGCAGGCGGTCGCCGGGTCCGAGGTGATCGCGGCCGCGGCGGTGCCGCAGATGTGGGACTCCGGTGACAACCCCGCCAAGGGTGGGCCGGCGCCCCGCGGCAACGTCAGGTCGTCACATCACGGTCCCGGCGACCTGGCCAGGACCGCGCCGCTGGGCTCCGAGGTGACCTCCGGCGGCGACCTGCTGCTGCGCCCCGACCCGGCGTTGCTCGGTGCCGGCGCGACCTTCCCGGTCTTCGTCGACCCCGCCTGGAGCACCGGCGACTCGAGGTGGGCGTACTCCACCAACAACAACACCAACAACACCGACACATCGGTAGCCCGGGTGGGTAAGGACCCCGACGGCCGGCTCTACCGCTCGTTCTTCGAGTTCCCGATCAAGGCGCTGGCCGGCGCCCATGTCGAGGACGCCTACGTGCAGATGAAGGTGGACCACACCTGGTCGTGCACGAGCACGCCGAACAGCATGTACCAGGCGGCCTCGTTCACCACGCCCCGCAACCCGTGGAAGTCCTCGGTGGGCACCTACATGGCGACGGTGTCGTCACACGCCAACGAGGGCTCCGGCTGCAGCGACTCCCCCCAGCCCAACATGACCGTGAACTTCAACACCAACGCGGTCACCACGCTGGTGGCGGGCCTCGCCAAGAAGGGGACCGCGTCGGTCAACTTCGTCTTCACCGCCCATGACGCCCAGGGCGACTCGGAGACCGACGGCGCGCGCTGGAAGAAGTACTTCCCGGGCAGTGCCAAGCTGATCGTGGACAAGGACGCCATCCCCAGCGCACCGAGTCTGCTCAAGGTCAACGGTGTCGACTGCAACGCGACCGACGACATCCACATCGGCACCACCAAACCGAACTTCTCGGCCGTCCTGCGTGACGCCGACGGCACCTCCCAGACGCTGAAGGCCACATGGACGCTGGTGGAGGCACCCCGGGGCGAAGCAGCCGTCACCCTGAGCCCGCCCCCGGTCAAATCCGCCGTCGGTAACGATCGCGCGACCAGTGACGCGGTCACCACGGCGCTCACCGACCAGAAGAGATACGCGTTCAAGGTGTTCAGCACCGACCCGTCGCCGTACGACCAGCGAAGCAAGGACTCGGCGTGGTGCTACTTCATCGTCGACGTCGGGGCGCCCCAGATCACGATCACGACGGTGGAGACGCCGGTGGGGCCGGGTACGCCGGCGACGTTCAAGCTGTCCTCGACCGATCCGGACGTGCGTGCCTTCCGCTACGGCTGGGCCGAAGCCGGCATTCACGAGGTCGCGGCGACGACCGTGGGAACCGGCAAGGAGGCGATCGTCAAGCTGAACGCACCGAAGTACGGCCTGGCGATCATGTACGGGCAGGCGATCGACGCCACCAACAACAAGGGCTACGCCTCGACGGATCTCACGGTGCCCCGCCCGTCTCCGCCGTTGGCTCGCTGGCGCATGGAACGGCAGCCCGCCACGGCAGAGTCCACGGCCCTGGCCGACCTGCAGCCGGCCCTCGCCGGTGACAACGTCCTGACCGCCAACGGCATCTCGTGGGCGGACAAGGGCCGGCTGGCCGGCACCCGGAACCTGGACTTCGCGGGCGCCGGTTCGTTGACGACGCCCAAGCTGACCGACACCACGGGCAACTACTCGGTGGCGGCCTGGGCCAGGCTGGACACCGTCACCGGCGTGCAGACCGTGGTTTCGCAGGACGGCGCGAACACGGCGAACTTCCAGTTGCAGTACCGGCCGGAGGACCTCAACGGCGACGGTGCCACGGACCGGAACTGGTGCTTCGGACTGCACGCCGACGACGAGGCGTCCAGCACCGCCCTCACCTCGGCGTGCGCGATCAACAGTGCCGCCGATGGCCGGTGGACCCACGTGGCCGGCAGCTACGACGCCACCAGCAGACGGCTGGGAATCTGGGTCGACGGTGTGCTCAAGGCGGAGGTCACCGCACCCACGACGTGGAACGCCGACGGGCCGCTGCGCATCGGCAGCCGCAAGGTGACCGGCTCCACCTACGGCGAATTCCTGGACGGCAGCGTCGCCGACGTGCAGGTCCACAACCGTGCGCTCGTGCGGAACGACTTCACCGGCAAACGTGCCGATGACCCCGACTCCGGCGGGTTCGACGAACCCAGCATCATGTCCCCGGTCACCGTCGGGCACTGGGACTTCGAGGCCGCCGTACCCTGCTACGAGTCCGGCATGGCGGAGATGTGCGAGGCGCCGGACGTCGGCACCGGCTGGAACCGCCGGCTCACCCTGACCCAGGGCACCAGCAACTTCGGTGGCGGCGCCGATTACAGCGCCGCCTCGCTGGAACTCGACGACGTCCACTACGCCGACGACCCGGCCGACCCGCACTACCAGGAAGCGACCCGCGAATACGGGTGGTCACAGCACAACACCGCGGAGGCCGGGCAGGCCGCCGACTGGCAGGACGCCGCCGTCCTGCGTACCGATCAGTCGTTCTCGGTCTCGGTGTGGGTGCAGCCGGCCCGGCACGACGCCACGATGACCGCCATCGCACAGCGCGGCGGCAGACAATCCGCGTTCTACCTGGGCACCCGGCCGTCGACGGTGGGTGGCATCGCCGGGACCCGGTTCGAGGTCATGTGGCCCAGCGCCGACCAGGACGCCGGGGAACAGTACTCGCACCTGATCGCCCCGCGAGTGCTCACCGCCGAGGACACCAGCGACTGGTTCCACCTACGGTTCGAGTACAACGCGGCGAGCGCCGTCCAGCTCCGGCTGTACGTCAACGACGAACTGGCCGCCGCCCGAGCGGGAACGCTGTGGCACGCACCCGGCGCGTTCAGCGTCGGTAGCGGCTGGAGCACCCCGGACGGTGCGGCCGGCGCCTACCGCGAGCAGTGGTTCGGCAACATCGACGAGATCGAGGTCCAGCAGGGTGTGGTCGGTGAGGACTGGGTCACCGACAACCTCGCCGGGTTCGCCACCGGCATGGAGGCCGGACAGCCCAGACCCACCTGGCAGAACACGATCGCCACGGGCCCGGGCCACGGCGGCGCCGCCGGCGTCGGTGGGGTCTGCTGCTCCCTGACCGGCGCCGAACTGTTCACCATCGGCAGCGCCCCGCAGGGACCTCGAGGCGGCACCAACGCGTTGTTGTACTCCGGCAAGGACAACAGCGCGACCAGGTCATTCGCCTATACGAAGGCCTACGATCTGCGGCATCTCAAGATCCAGAAAGAGTCGGTGCTGTCCTACGCCGTCTATCCGCAGAGCACCGCGACCAGCACGATGGTCAGCGGCAGCAACAGCACCTGCGTCGCCATCGACATCGTCTTCACCGACGGCACGAACGTACGCGACAGCGGCGTGAGCGACCAGGACGGCAACCGCGCCCACCCCGCGCACCAGTGCGGCAAACTCACCATGGACGCCTGGAACGAGGTGATCGTCCCGATCGGCCGGATCGCCGCCGGCAAACAGATCGACGCCCTGGACATCGGCTACGACCAGCCGCTGAACACCGGCGGCTACCGCGGCTACGTCGACGACATCAAGATCACCGACGCGGTGTACGCCCCGCCGATGTTCGCCAGCGGTCTGGAGACGAGCGAGCCCGGCCTGACCTGGACCAACAGCGTCTCCACGGGAACCGCCAGAGGAGGGCTCTCCAACGTGGGCGGCGTCTGCTGCGCCCTGACCGGTCCGGAGCTGTTCACGACCAGCACACCGCCGGCCGGCTCCTACATCGGCACGAACTCCGTGCTGTATTCCGGGAAGGACAACAGCGCCGCGGGCTCCTACGCCTACACTCGGGCGTTCCAGTTGACCGGGGTGAAGGTCTCGCCGGCGACCCGCCTGACCTACCGCATCTACCCGCAGAGCACCACCAGCAGCACGATGGTCAGCGGCAGCAACAGCACCTGCGTCGCACTGGACCTGATCTTCACCAACCCCGCCACCGGAGCGGTGAGCAACCTTCGTGACAGTGGCGCCACCGACCAGCACGGCCGAAAGGCCCATCCGGCCGCCCAGTGCGCCAAGCTGACGATGGACACCTGGAACGAGGTCGTCGTCCACCTCGGCGGCGTAGCGACAGGAAAGCAGATCAGCCAGATCGACGTCGGCTACGACCAGCCGCTGAACACCGGCGGCTACCGCGGCTTCATCGACGACATCCGCATCACCGACTGAGATCGGGGTAGCCGGGAGGACTCACGCCTCCCGGCTACCCGCCCGTCAGGGCCGGGAAGGACCGCCGGCCCGGCCGATGCGGGAAGGCCCCACATCGTGTCCGTGGCGGCACCGGGCTACTTGAATCGGCCGCTGCCGGCGAGCTCCACCAACTCGTCGACGGTGAACGGCAGCGACTCCAGCGGCTTGTCGCCCGTGTCGTCGGTGGACAGCCCCTGCACCACGCGGACGACGGTGCCGTCCGGGTGACGGTAGGTGGCCCCCTGGTCGACGCCGCCGCGCCCTTGCGGCTCGGTCACGATGCCGACCTCCCCCTCGCCGAGGTCGCGTTTCTCGCAGGAGCCGCCGTTCTCCCAGTACGACTGGGCCAGCTCACAGGCCTCGGCGGGGAGGTCGTTGCCCGGCTCGTAAACCTCGACGGTGATCTGCCCGGTCCCGCCGTCCTTGACCAGCGGCACCGACGCCAGGTACGCCCAGTCATCGCCGTCGATGGTCGCCTGGTGCAGGCGCCACGGGATGCCGCCCGGTCTGGCGCCGGTCGGCACGGTGTAGCCGGGCGGCACCACCTCCATCACCTTCTCGAGCAGGGCCACCCCGTTCTGGTAGTGCACGCCGGAGTCAGCGGTGGAGTCGCCGCTCGCCTCGGCCGGCCAGGACGGCTGGGTGTTGTCGTCCGAGGGCGCCTCCTCCGACGGGAACGCCGTGGGGAACGGCTCCGCCGGTGCTGAGGGCGCGGCTGCCGGTGCGTGACCCGTACCCCCGTCGAGGTAGCCCTGACCGGGCAGGGCCGCGAGGGTGACGCCCAGGACGACCACCGCGGCGCCGGAACAGGCGAGGACGTTGCGCCGCCGGGCGGCGCGGCGGGCCGTGATGAGCACCGGCCGCGACTCCATCGGGGGCGGCTCGGGGTGCTGCGTGACGGCGGCGGACATGGCGTTACGAAGGTCGTTCTCGTCCATGGGTTTCCCTCAGTCGGCGTTCACGGGATGGGCGACCAGCACGCGCAGCGTGTCGAGGCCGCGTGCCGCCTGGCTCTTGACGGTTCCCGCCGAGCAGCCGAGCGCCGCCGCGGTCTCCTCCACGGACAGGTCCTGCCAGTAGCGCAGCACCAGCACGGCCCGCTGCCGGGCCGGCACCCGGGCGAGCGCGGCGAGCAGGGTCACCCGGTCGTCGGACGGCTCCGGGACCGCGGCCCGCTCG
This sequence comes from Actinoplanes sp. NPDC049802, assembly GCF_040656595.1. Lineage (NCBI taxonomy): Bacteria > Bacillati > Actinomycetota > Actinomycetes > Micromonosporales > Micromonosporaceae > Actinoplanes > Actinoplanes sp. NPDC049802. The sequence goes on along the minus strand of NZ_JBFAMR010000059.1, from coordinate 351 downwards.
ATCCGGGCCTCCTGCGTCCGCTCCCGCCGCCACCAGCCCCACCGCCCCTCGTCGATGAAGGTCGAGATCAGGACCTTACGGACGTACGGGTCGAGCGACTCGTGCCGCTGCACCCTGTTCCACCGCAGGTAGAGCTTGGTGAAGGTCTGTTGCACCAGGTCCTCGGCACGGTGCCAGTCCCCGCACAGCAGGAACGCCGTCGCCCGCATGGCGGACGATCTGGCCGCGAAGTACTCGGCGAACGCCTCGTCGCGGTCGGTCATCGAAAAGCCTCCGTGGAAACCCCCGGCTTTAGCCGTGGGGAGGAATCGGATTCCCTGCGGAGCAGGGCAGGGAAAGCCGGTTCGCCGC
>NZ_JBFAMR010000058.1:0-56507 GCF_040656595.1 Actinoplanes sp. NPDC049802 | reverse complement strand
CCCCTGCTCGCCGCGTGGAACACGTTCGTCCTCGACGAGCACGCCCGCGCCGCCGTCCCCGGCATGGCGGTCCTCTACGAGCGGCTGGTCAACGCGCGACGCCACTCAGCCGATCGCGAAGCTCGGGTGCGGCGGCTGGTTGTAGGCGGTGTTCTGCCAGGCCACCGCCGTCCGGTACTGACGGTCCTGCATCAGCGACGGCCGCGAGATGCCGGTCGGATCGGTGGTCGAGTAGATCCGCAGCGCGGTGTTGTTCGTCGTCGGCCAGATGACCTCCTCACGCCAGTCACCGAGGATGTCGGCCTGCAGCGACGGGGTGGCCTTGGTGCCGTTGTTCGAGTGCACGCCGCCGGCGGTCAGCAGCCGGGTGTCGCCGCCGGTGCCGTACTTGTCGATCCGGGTCTGGTCGAGCAGCTCCCGCTGAGCGTCGCCGTCCCACCAGATCACGAAGTTCGCCGACGACGGTTTGCGGCCGATGTTCGCGCCGCCGGTGTTGCGCAGCCCGTCGACGGCCGACGACCACGACTCCGCGCCGGGGCTGCCCGCCCAGACGTCGGCCGAGACGCCGCGGCCGTTGTCGCAGCCGCAGGCCGGCGCCGACCAGATCAGCGATCCGGTACGCGCGTCCGCCATCCACATGGCCGGCTTGGAACCGTCCTCGGAGACCTTGAAGACCTCCTGACCGGAACGGCCGGGGATCAGGTCACTGACGTGGTACGCGTCGCCGTGTCCCCGGCCCGACGTCCACAGACCGGCGCCGTTGTCGTCGACCACCATCGCGCCGTACATGATCTCGTCGCGGCCGTCGGCGTCCACGTCGGCGACCGACAGTTGGTGGTTGCCCTGCCCGGCCCAGGCCGAGCCGTTGGTGGAGGAGTTGCTGTCGAAGGTCCACTTGCGGGTGAGCGTCCCGTTGCGGAAGTCCCAGGCGGCGATCACGCTGCGGGTGTAGTAGCCGCGGGCCATGATGATGCTCGGATACGACCCGTTGAGGTACGCCGTACCGGCCAGGAACCGGTCGACCCGGTTGCCGTAGGAGTCACCCCACGACGAGACGGTCCCCCGGCCGGGCACGTAAGCGGCGGTCGCCATCGCACGGCCGGTCTGCCCGTTGAAGACGGTCAGGAACTCGGGACCGGACAGGATGTATCCGGAGGAGTTGCGGTGGTCGGCGGTCGAGCTGCCGATCACCACTCCGGCGCCGTCGCGCGTACCGTCGGCGGTCTTCATGGCCACCTCGGCCCGGCCGTCGCCGTCGTAGTCGAACACCTGGAACTGGGTGTAGTGCGCACCGGCCCGGATGTTGCGGCCCAGGTCGATGCGCCACAGCCGGGTGCCGTTGAGCTTGTAGGCGTCGATGAAGACGTTGCCGGTGTAGCCGGACTGCGAGTTGTCCTTGGCGTTCGACGGGTCCCACTTGAGGACGATCTCGTACTGCCCGTCGCCGTCGAGGTCGCCGACCGACGCGTCGTTCGCCGCATAGGTGTAGGCCACCCCGTCCGGTGTGGTGCCGCCGGGCGGGATCTGGATCGGCACGTCCTGGTAGGCCGCCAGCAGCCCGGCACTGGGCTCCTCGGCGGCCAGGGTGACGGCCTCCACGCCGTCGACGACCGGCCGCACGGTGTAGGAGGCGCCCGCCGGCGCGCCGGCGTCGGTGAAGTTCGTGCCCTTCGCGATCGGCGCGGCGTTGACCTTGACCGATCCGCGGTAGACGTTGAACGCCACCCCCGGCGGATCCGACGCGAGCAGCCGCCACGACAGGAAGTTGCCCCGCGCGGTCCGCAGACCGATCAGACCACGATCAAGATCTTCGGTGGTACGGGCGGACGGCGCGGCCCGGCTCTCCTCGGCGGCCGCGGAGGTGGCGGCCACGGTGGCGCCGCCGAGCAGCAGCACGGTGGTGGCCGCCAGCGCGGCGGCCGGGAGGATTCTTCGTCTACTCATGGGGATTCCCAACGTGTGCAGGAACGGGGACACACGGACCGCGCTCGGGGAAAGCACGGTTGAAACGAGCCTCGGGGTGGCTCACTGCCGCGACGGTGCGGCCAGATCCCTGAGTATGTTAACGATTCAAAGAAAGTGTCAAGGCGTCGATACTGATCGATGAGATGGCGGGGTCGCGGCCCACCGGCCGGCCGGTCTTGTTCAGCTGGCCAGGGCTGTCTCACGCCCGTCGAGACAGCCCTGACCAGCCGGCCGGAGTGGGTCGCCCGGACCCGGGTCAGAGGACGTGCGGCAGCGGCGGCAGCGCCGGGCGGTCCAGCCAGGCGGTGAACAGGTCGTCGAGGGAGTCGGCCGAGTACCGGGCGGCGTGTTCCCGGAACTGGGCGGTCGTCACGGTGCGGTGCCGGTGCTCGGCCACCCACGTGCGCAGCAGCGCGAAGAACGCCGGCTCGCCGAGCCGGGCCCGCAGCGCGTGCAGGGTCAGCGCGCCGCGCTTGTAGACGAGCGGGTCGAACATCCGGTCCACGCCGGGGTCGGCGACGGTCACGGCCGGCGGCTGGGCCGCGGCCCAGGCGTGCCACCGGGTCGCGTGCACATCCGCCGGCACGCCGCCGGAAGCGGCCGACCACAACCATTCGGCGTACGTGGCGAAGCCCTCGTTGAGCCAGATCTGCCGCCAGTCGGCGACCGTGAGACTGTTGCCGAACCACTGGTGGGCCAGTTCGTGGACGGCCAGCCGCTCGTGGGTGCGCCGCCCGTCGACGTGGTTGCGCCCGAAGACGGCCATGCCCTGCGCCTCGATCGGGTCGTCGAGTTCGTCGTCGGTGACGACCACGACGTACTCCCGGAACGGGTAGGGGCCGAACAGCCGGGCGAGGACCGTCATGATCTGGCCGTGCCGGGCGAAGTCGTGCTGGAAGGGGCCGCGCACCCGGGGCGTGACGGCGGCCCGCTGGGTCACCCCGCCGACGGCCAGGTCCACCAGCTCGTAGCGCCCGATCTGGACGCTCATCAGGTACGGCGAGGTGGGCTCGTTCCGCTCGTACACCCAGGTGGTGGTGCCGGCGCCGCGCCGCCGGGCGACGAGGTCCCCGGTGACCAGCACCGTGTAGGGCGACGCGGCGGTGAGCCGGACCAGGTAGGTGGCCTTGTCGTCGGGCCGGTCGTTGCACGGGAACCAGGACGGCGCCCCGTTCGGCTGGCTCGCCACGAGAACGCCGTCGGTCAGCTCGTCCCAGCCGATGTCGCCCCACCGGCCGGACACCGGTGAGGGCTTCCCCCCGTACCGAATATCGATCTTGAAGGTGGTGCCGTAGCCGACCGGCCGCTCGGGTTTGATCCGGAGCTTTCCCGACCGGTGTTCGAAACGGGCCGGCCGCTCGTCGACCCGGACGCTCTGCACCCGGAGGCCGGCCAGGTCGAGGCTGAACCGGGACAGCGCCTGGACCGCCCGCGCCGTGACGATCGCCCTCCCTGCCAGCCGGTTCGACACCACCCGGTAGTCGAGGTCGAGCTCGTAGTGCAGCACCCGGTAGCCGCCGTTGCCGTGCTGCGGCAGGTACGGGTCGGCCGAGCGGTCGGCCCCCGGCGAGGCGGCGATCGGGCCGGCCGGTGGGGTCATGCCCGGCGCGGGGCCGTCACCGGCCAGGTCGCGATCGGGTTGCCGAGCCAGCGGGTGTCGGCGGGCACGGCGTCACCGCGGGTGACCAGCGAGCCGGGGCCGACGGTGGTACGCGCGCCGATGCCGGCGCCGGGCAGCACGATCCCGTGTGGGCCGAGGGTGGCGCCCGCGCCGAGGGTGACCTCATCCATGCTCATGATCCGATCATGGAACAGGTGGGTCTGCACAACGCACCCCCGGTTGACGGTCGCGCCGGCGCCGAGACGCACCAGGTCGTACTCCGGCAGCCAGAGCGTCTCCAGCCACACGCCCCGGCCGATCCGCGCGCCGAGCGTCCGCAACCACAGGGCCAGCAGCGGCGTGCCGGTGGCGAGACGGAACAGCCACGGCGCGGCGAGCACCTCGACGAAGGTGTCGGCCAGCTCGTTGCGCCACACGAACGACGTCCACAGCGCCCGCTCACCGGCCCGGAACCGGCCGACAAGCAGCCACTTCGCGGCGGACGCGGTGAGCGCGGCGACGATCGCGGCGGCGAACAGCACCGGCCCGGCGGCGAGCGCGGCCACCCCGCCGCCGGCGCTCTCCCAGATCAGCGCCAGCACGGCGAGCACGGCGACGGACAGGGCGCCGGCGGCGATCACCGGCAGGACGCGGCACAGCTCGATCGCGGCGCGGGCCAGTTTCAGCCGCCGCGGCGGGTCGAACGTGCGGCCGGTGTCGGCCTCCCCGACGACGCGGCGCAGCGGCATCGGCGGTGCGCCCAGCCAGGACGAGCCCTTCTTCGCCTTGCGCGGCGCCGACGAGAGCACCCCGACGAGTCCGCGCTTGGGAACCGACCGGCCCGGCGCCGCCATCCCGGAGTTGCCGAGGAACGCCTGCTTGCCGATGCGGGCCGGCGCGACGCGCAGCCAGCCGTGGCTGAGTTCGTAGGTGGCCACCATCGTGTCGTCGGCCAGGAACGCCCCGTCCTCGACGGTCGTCATGGCCGGGACCGCGAGCACCGTGGAGATCTCCGCGCCGCGGCCCACCCGCGCCCCGAGCAGCCGCAGCCACACCGGGGTGAACAGGCTGGAGTAGATCGGGAACAGCGCCACCCGGGCCATCCCCATGAGCCGCTCGGTGGCCCACACCTGCCAGGCCACGCGACCGCGGACCGGGTGGAAGCCGGCCCGCAGCCCGATGCTGAGCAGACGCACGGCGATCAGCACGAGCAGGGCGTAGGCGGTCAGGTAGGCGACCGGCGCGGCCACGACCGCGATCGCCACGGAGCCGCCGGTGAACGCCCAGCCGAGCAGGGCGAGCGCGGGCAGCGCCGCCACCACCGGGAGCAGGCCGAGCAGCTGCGCGGTCACGCTGTAAGCCGCCACCCAGAACGGGCCGCCCAGCCGGGACCGCTGCGGGCGTTGCTGCGGCCAGTCCGTCGCGTCCTTGCGGGCCACCGGCGCCGCGGGCGAGCCGCCCCAGCGCTGGCCGGCCGGGACCGGGCCGGTCACGGTCGACCCGGCGGAGATCTTCGCGCCCCGGCCGACCCGTGCCCCCGGCATGAGCGTGCTGCGGGAGCCGACCCGGGCGCCCGCGCCGATCCGGACCGTGCCGATGCGGACCACGTCGCCGTCGACCCAGTAGCCGGAGAGGTCGACCTCCGGCTCGACCGCCGCGCCGCGGCCGAGTTTGAGCAGGCCGGTGACCGGCGGGGCGGAGTGCAGGTCGACGTCCCGGCCGAGCCGCGCGCCGAGCGCCTTCGCATAGGTGATCATCCAGCCGGCGCCGGCCACCCCGGTGGCGCCGGTCAGCTCGGCGAACCGTTCGGCCGCCCACAGTCGCAGGTGGACACCGCCGCCTCGCGGGTACGTACCCGGGCCGACGCCGCGCAGCAGCAGCCGGGCGGCGGCCGCGGCCAGGGCGATCCGGCCGGGCGGGCTGAACAGCACGGCCCAGGCGGCCGCGATCCACCACCAGGAGACGGCCGGCCCGAGCGTCACGATCTTGCCGAGGGCGGCGAGGACGGTGAGCCAGCGGAGCCCGACCAGCATCAGCATCGGCAGCATGAGCAGAGCCTGGAGGAACCCGGTCCGCCGGGGCGTGGGCCGCACCTCACGGCGGACCGCCGTCTCCGCGCCGAGCCCGCCGAGCAGCGCCGCCATGTCCGCGAGGCGCGGGTTCTGGTAGACGTCGGCCACCGACACCCGCGGGTACGTCTGGCGGATCCACGCCACCAGTTGCGCCGCGTTGAGGCTGCTGCCGCCGTTGCTGAAGAAGTCGGCGCCCGCCTCGCCGGGCCGGACCCCGAGGATCCGCTCCCAGCCGTCGGCGAGCCACTGCTCCGCCTCGGTCAGCTCCCCGGCCGAAGGCGGGCCGGTGACCGGCAGCGGCCAGGGCAGCGCCGCCCGGTCGATCTTGCCCGACGTACGGGTGGGCAGCTCCTCCACCACGGCCAGCAGCGGGACGAGCGCGGCCGGCAGCTGCCGGCGGATCCGCCGGGAGGCGGCCGCGAGGTCGAAGCCGGCGGCGTCCTGCGGCGCCAGGTAGCCCACCAGGAGCTGGTTGCCGGTGGCGGTCCGCCGCACCGCCGCCGCCGCGCCGGCCACCCCGGGCAGCGCCTGCAACGCGGCGTCCACCTCGCCCAGCTCGATGCGGCGGCCACCGAGTTTGACCTGTTCGTCGCCGCGGCCCAGGAACAGCAGCCCGTCCGGCTCGGCGCGCACGATGTCGCCGCTGCGGTACGCCCGGGCCCAGTCCAGGGCGGGCAGCGGCGCGAACTTCTCGGCGTCCTTGGCGGCGTCGAGGTAGCGGGCCAGGCCCACTCCCCCGATGACCAGCTCGCCGGTCTCGCCCATGCCGACCGGTTCACCGGCCGGGTCGACGACGGCCAGCTCCCAGCCGGCCAGCGGCAGCCCGATCCGCACCGGTCCCTCGCCGGTCAGCCGGGCGGCGCAGGCCACCACGGTCGCCTCGGTCGGGCCGTACGTGTTCCACACCTCGCGGCCGTCGACCGCCAGCCGTTCGGCCAGCTCGGGCGGGCACGCCTCGCCGCCGAAGATCAGCAGCCGGACGTCGGAGAGCGCGCCGGCCGGCCAGAGGGCGGCGAGCGTCGGCACCGTGGACACCACGGTGATCCGCTGCCCGGCCAGCCAGGGGCCCAGGTCGACGCCGCTGCGCACCAGCGACCGTGCGGCGGGGACCAGGCAGGCGCCGTGCCGCCAGGCGAGCCACATCTCCTCGCAGGAGGCGTCGAAGGCCACCGACAGGCCGGCCAGGACACGGTCGGCCGGGCCGAGCGGCGTGGCGCCGTCACCGGTGAGGAACAGCTGGGCCTCGGCGTCGACGAACGCGGCGGCCGCGCCGTGCGGGACCGCCACGCCTTTCGGGGTGCCGGTGGATCCGGAGGTGAAGATGATCCAGGCGTCGTCGGCCGGGTCCGGCCGTCCGGGCCGCCCGGTGGGGGCGCCGCGCGGGGTCAGGGCCAGGCCGTCGCCCAGGACGGCGCAGACGCCCGCCTCGGCGAAGACCAGCTCGGCGCGCTCGTCGGGGTCGTCGGCGTCCACCGGCACGTAGGCCGCGCCGGCCGCCAGCACGCCGAGGATCGCCAGGTAGAGCTCCGCCGTGCCGGAGGAGATCCGTACGCCGACCCGGTCGCCGGCGCCGATCCCGTGCCCGGACAGCGTCGCCCGCAGTGTCTCGACCTCGGCGGCCAGCTCGCGGTAGGTCAGTCTCGCGGCGCCGGCGCCGGCGCCGGTGTCGATGGCGAGGGCGTCCGCGTGCGCCTCGACGGTGGCGTCCAGGATGTCGAGCAGGGTGCGGCGGACCGGGGCCGACGGGGAGCGGAACACCGCCGGGGCCTCCGGGGCCGCCGGGGCGAGACCGAGCTCGGGAAGCTCGATCAGTCGCTGGTCAGTCGTCACGGTCACCGGGCGCTCCGTCCCACTTCGGGTTCATCGTCGCCGGGCGCACGTCACTGAGCCGTCGGCGGCAGCCTTCGAAGTTACGAGACGAATACGGGAATCGGCGCTGGATTACCCGAAGAGGTGGCCACCGACACACAGGTGACCACTCTCCGTAATGGCGGTCAGGACTTGGCGGCGGCCGCCACGCTGAGCGCCTCCGCGGCGTGCTGGTTCATGTCCAGCTCGCTGTGGATGACCTCGAGGATCCGCTGGTCGGAACCGATCACGAAGGTCATCCGCTTGGTGCTGAGCGGGCCGAGCGCGAGTTTGCGCTTCACCCCATATGCGGCGATCGTCGCCGAGTCGGGGTCGGACAGCAGCGGGTAATCGAAGGTGTAGGTCTCGGCGAAGAGCTTCTGCTTCTCGACCGGGTCCTTGCTGATGCCCACTCGCTGCACGCCGGCGGCACGGAACTCGGCCGCCAGGTCCCGGAAGTGGCAGGCTTCGGCGGTGCAGCCCGGGGTCATGGCGCCGGGGTAGAAGAAGAGGACGACGGGCCCGTCCGCGAGGAGATCGGTCAGCCGGCGTGGTGTGCCGTCCTGGTCGGGCAGTTCGAAATCGGGCGCGATGTCACCCTTGCCGATAGTCACCCGGTCGAGTGTACGGACGGGGGCGGTCCCGCCCCCGTCCACCAGCGTGTCAGAGGCCCCAGCCGTACCGGATCCGGTCCCGGCCGGAGTTGTTGCGGACCGTCAGGTCGAGGTTCGTGCCGCTGCCGGTCATGGCGAACATCGAGTAGTAGTCGAAGCCGGACGTTCCGGTGGGCTTGCCGCCGACCGCCGGCCAGTAGGTTCCGCCCATCCGGTTGTCCCGCATGACCTGGGTGACGGCGCGGATGTGGCGGACGAAGTTGTCGGTGCTGTTCGCGTCGGCGTAGTTGAGCCCGGTCGACATCGGCGCACCGAACTCGGTCACCACGGCCCGGGAGGCGCAGTTGCCGAGACGGGTCTGGATGTGGCCGCGGAAGGCGTCGTACGTCATCGCGCTGTAGAAGAAGGCGTAGTGGTGGAAGGAGAGCAGCGTGCCGCTGAACCGGCTGTCGTTGCAGACGTCGCGCAGGTCCTGGCTGTAGCCGATGCCGCCGATGAGCGTCCGGGCGGGCACCGCCGAGTAGTGGTAGCTCATCCAGCCGGCCGCCACGTTGCGCCACTCCGCCGAGGTGTAGCCGTGCGGCTCGTTCATCGGCTCGAAGTACACGTTGGTGTTCGCGCCGTACTGGTAGGTCACCCGGGACCACATGGTGTTCCAGGCGGCGAGGTTGGTGATCCGGCCGCCGGAGGCGGCGCCGTCCTCCCAGTAGGCGAGGATGACCTTGAAGCCGCGGGCGGTGGCCGCGTCGACGGCGCCCCGGTAGGCGTCCCACCAGGCGGTGCCGACGGTGTGCGTGTTGATCGGCAGGCGGACGGTGTTGACGCCGATGGCGGCCATGTCGTCGTAGAGCGCGTTGGCCTTGGCCCGGACCGTCGCGTTGCTGTCCGACGGGCTGAGGCCCTGCACGACCAGCGGGCCGGTGCTGAAGTTGTCGCCCAGTACGGCCCAGTTCATGCCGCGGAACTGGTTGGTGGCGGCGGCGGCCGGCGACGAGCCGGCGGCTACCGCGCCCAGGGCGGTCAGGGCGGTCAGGGCGGTCACCAGCAGGGGGGTCAGGAGCCGGCGCAACGGTGTCATGGCGTGTCCAATCATCGGGGGATGGCGGCAACCCGGGCGGCCGGCCTTCGTCGAGCCGCATCTGAAATATGTTCGGAATGCCGACCCCTGTCCACGAACCGAGCAAGGGCACTCAATACCGTTCACGATCGAACATCGGCGGCAGGGCGCGCCGCCTGATGAGGCGGCGCGCCCTGCGGAGACGTCACCAGACGCGTACGCGACCGCTTCCCCCGGTGAGCCCGGCGAGCGGGCCGGCCGGGTACTCGCGACCGGGCTCCTTGCGGACGCCGGTCAGGTCGGTGTCGATGACGGCCGGGCTGCCGTCGCGCTCCTCGAACTCGGCGTCGGCGAACCGGACCCGTTCCAGGTCGCGGCCGCCGACCGGGGCGAGAGCGGCGCCGCCGACGGTGTCCGGCAGGTCGGTCACCAGGTGGACCTCACCGTTCTCCGCGACGACCGAGACGGACGCGCGGTCGAGGAGCACCGGGTTCTGCTCGCCGGCGAACGGGCGGGCGCCGGCGGCGTAGACGTTGCCGCGGGCGTACACGGCCTGCTTCACGTTGAGGAAGCGCTGGTGGTCGCCGGGCGGCTGCTCGTCGATGCGCCGCAGGTACTCCTGGAACGACGCCGGGTAGCCGTCGTAGCCCACGGTTCCCGCGAACACCTCGGCCTCACCCTCCGGCTTGGAGCCGTACGCCGTCGTGGGGTCGCCCCCGGCGAAGACGTTGCCGATCCACCGGTCGTCGCCGCCGACGATGAACGCGTAGCCGGCCACCTGGGTGCTGTGCGGCCGGTGGTACGGGGTGGCCCGGTCCATCACCGGTTCCAGCCGTACGGTGCCGCAGAGCAGGTTGTTGACGAACGCCCCGCCCTGACTCCACAGTTCGAGCGCGGCCGGCGAGGCGAGGATGTTGTGCTCGACCAGGTACGGCCCGTGGCTGACCTCGATGAACAGGTCCCGGTTGTTGTCGTGGTAGACGTTGCGGGAGACCCGGGTGCCCTGGGTCTGCCAGTCGAGCCAGGTGCCGAGCGAGCAGTCGTGGATGCGGTTGTGCCGGATCTCGACGTCGATGGCGGCGTGCAGCTTGATGCCGCCGATCTCGTACCCGTAGAACTCGCGTTTGAGCGCGATGTGGTGGATGTGGTTGTCCTCGATGGTGGAGAAGACGCAACCGAGGTGGCCGACGATGCCGTTCTGCCCGCAGTCGTGGATGTGGTTGCGGCGCACCACGTGCGACCCGATGTGCTCCTTGTCCCATCCGATCTGCCGGGCCGTGAAGACCGACTCCAGCTGGTACTGGTAGCCGGGCTTGTCACCGCGCTCGCTGGCGTAGTTGTGCCCGGTCGACGCCTCCTTGCCGAGGGAGATCGCCGAGCACTTGGCGTCGTGGATGTGGTTGTCCTCGATGATCCAGCCCTTGGCCCAGTTCGGGCCGATGAGGCCGGGCTGGTCGGCGGTCGGCGGCGTCCAGGGGGTGGCCGCCTGGGCGAGTTCGAAGCCGCGCACGGTGATGTAGTCGAGGTGCGGGACGAGCGGGTAGAACACCGACCGCCGTACGTTGATCTCGGCGAGTTCGGTGTTGGGGTCGGCGCCCTGGAAGTTGGCCCAGATGGTGGTCTCCTCGGCGCCGACCTCCGCGTACCAGACCAGCATCGTCTGCTCGGGGTCGCGGACGCGGTCGGTGACGCCGGTCCAGTTGTCGACGACCTCGGTCCGCTTCTCGGGTGAGGACACCTCGGCGCGCGAGCCGGCCTCGTAGAAGCTGATCCCGTTGAGGTAGACGTCGCCGAGGTGCTTGCGGGGCGCCTTCTCGGCGTAGACGACCCAGTCGCCGGCGACCTCCTCGGCGTACGGGTTGAAGTCGCCGAAGAGCGAGTTGGGCACGGTCGCCTTCCACACGGTCCCACCGTCCGGCTCCCACCCGGTGATCCGCTCGGAGCCCTTGATGACGACGTGCTCTCCTTCGGCGGCCTGGTAGGTGATGCGGCGGCTGTCGCTCAGGCCGCCCCGGCGGGGTGTCACCCACTCCCGGTACTCGCCGGCGTGCACGATCACGGTGTCCCCGGGCCGTGCGAGCGCCGCGGCGCGGTTGATCGTCCGGAACGGCCGTTGCGCGGAGCCGTCGGCGTCGTCGGATCCGGTGGTCGCCACATGCAGCAGCGATGTCATGTCGTTCTGCCTTTCTGTCGTCACGTGCTGAGGCCCGCTCATCCCTTGACCGCGCCGGTGAGACCGCCGACGATGCGGCGCTCGAACAGGCTGAAGAACACCAGCGCGGGAATCATCGACAGCGAGGTGAACGCGAGCACCTTCGCGGTGTCCACCGAATACTCCGACGCGAACGCCTGCACACCCAGCGGAAGGGTGAAGCCCTCCTGATCGTTCAGGATGAACAGCGGTAGCAGGTAGCTGTTCCAGCTGCCGATGAACGCGAGGATGCCGGTGGTGATCAGGCCGGGCACCGAGAGCGGGAGCACCATCCGCCAGAAGAAGCCGAGCCGGCTGCACTGGTCGATGGCGGCGGCCTCCTCGATCTCCTTGGGGATGGCCTGCAGGAACGGCACCAGGATGATGATCGTGGTGGGCAGCCCGAAGGCGATCTGCGGGAGGATGACGCCGGGCAGCGTGTTCACCAGGCCCAGGTTCTTCACCAGGATGTAGAGCGGCGTGATGGCGACCGTCGCCGGGAACATGAGGCCCGCGGCGAACAGGGCGTACATCGCCCCGCGTCCCCGGAAGTCGTACCGGGCCAGGACGTAGCTGGCCATCACGCCGAGCACGAGGACACCGGCGGTGGTGGCGAGGGCCGCGACCGTCGAGTTGCCGACCTGGCGCCAGAACGAGGAGCTGGCCAGGATGTCGGCGTAGTTGCCGGGCACCCACGGGTCGGGCATCGCGGCCGGGTCGGCGGTGATCTGGGCGTTGGTCCGGAAGCCGCCGATGATGATGTAGAGGACCGGTCCGAGCATCAGGCCGATCAGCAACAGCACGGCGAGGTAGATGGTCGGATTGTTCTTGTGCCGGGTGTCGGTGGTGCGGGCCATGTCCTACCGTCCTCCGGTGAGCGCGCCCTGGGTGTCCCGGCGCAGGACGAACCGCTGGTAGACGAGCGCGATGATCATTGAGATGACGAACAGCACGACCGCCACCGCGTTGCCGTACCCGTAGTTGCCCGCGTTGCGGCCCTCGGTGACCATGTACGTCGCCATGGTCGAGGTGCCGGCGGTCGAGGCGACGTACTGGCCCCAGATGATGTAGACCAGGTCGAAGAGCTGGAGCGCGCCGATGATCGACAGGAAGGCCCAGATCCGGATGGTCGGCCCGAGCAGCGGCAGGGTGATCCGCCGCTGGGTCTGCCAGTAGGACGCGCCGTCCACGGCTGCCGCCTCGGCCAGTTCCTCCGGGATGTTCTGCATGCCGGCCAGGAACAGGATCACCGCGAACCCGATGTACTTCCAGGTCAGGATGAGCATCAGGGTCCAGATGGCGATCGACGGGTTCGCCAGCCAGTCGGCGGCCAGCCAGTCCAGGCCGATCGACCGCAGGACGTCGTTGACCGCGCCGTTGGTCTGCAGCAGCAGGCTCCAGGCGGTGCCGACGATGACCTCGGCGATCACGTACGGCACGAAGATCAGCACCCGGATCAGCGACTGGCCGCGCATCTTGCGGTTGAGCAGCAGGGCGAGGCCGATCGCGATCGGGCCCTGGAGGACCAGCGACAGCACGACGATCTGGCCGTTGTGCCACAGCGCCTCGTGGAAGGCGGTGTCCTGCAGGATGGTGACGTAGTTGTCGAAGCCGACGAAGTCGGTCGGCGGCCCGAACCCCTTCCATCGGTAGAAGCCGTAGTAGGCGGCCATCAGCACGGGGAAGATGACGAAGCCCAGGAACATCAGGATCGCGGGCCCGGACAGCGCGGCGATCTCCAGGCGCATGGCCCAGCCGATCCCGCGCCGGCGGGGCCGCACCGGGGGCCGCGTGGCGACGCCACCCCCGGTGCGGATGCGACTGCTTCGGTCAGCAAGGTCGCTGCTCATCGCTCGGTGACCTCTCAGCCCTTCTTGGCTGCGTCGTTCACGGCCTGGATGATCCCGGCGACGTCGCCCTTGCCGGCGAGCAGGTTGACGACGCCGACGTTCAGGGCGTTGCCGACGTTCTGGCCGTAGATGGTGTCCAGCCACTGCGAGACGTACGGCGCCTTGTTGTACGCGTCGAGAACCGCCTTGAGGTATTCCTCGGTGACCGCGCCCTGGGCCGGCTTGCTGACCGGCAGCGCGTTGAAGGCCTTGTAGTAGCCCTCCTGCACGTCCTTGGTGAGGATGTAGTTGAGGAAGTCGGAGCACTCCTTGGGCGCCTGCGCCGAGCACGAGTAGCCGTCGGCGCCGCCCATGATCGCCGCCGGGTCGCCCTGGCCGCCGGGAACCGCCGGGAAGGGGAAGTAGCCGAGGTCGGGCAGCGGCTTGGCGTCCTTGGTGAGGGAGGCGATGACACCCGGGTCCCAGGCGCCCATCAGTTCCATGCTCGCCTTGTAGTTGGCCACCAGACCGGCCGAGCTGCCCGCGCCCTGCTGAGCCGAGGTGGTCAGGAAGCCCTCGTTGAACGGTTTGGTGTCGGCGAAGGCCTTGAGGTCCTCGCCGGCCTTCGTCCAGCAGGCGTCGCCGAAGTTCTTCTCCTTGGCGGCGGCGTCGAGGGCGGCCGGGGCGCAGGCGCGCAGCGCGAAGAAGTAGTACCAGTGGGCGGCCGGCCACGCGTCCTTGGCACCGAGGGCGATCGGCGTGCCGTTGGCCTTGAGCTTGGTGACCGCCTGGTTGAGTTCGTCCATGGTGGTCGGCGGGGAGGTGACGCCGGCCTTCTGGAAGAGGTCCTTGGAGTACCAGAGGCCACCCGGCAGGATCGAGACCGGTACGGCGTACGCCTTGCCGTCGACCTGTCCGGTCTTCAGCGCGGCGTCACCGACCGCCTGCTTGGTCTCGGCGGTGATGTCGGCGGTGATGTCCTTGAGCTGCCCGGCCTCGACCATCGCGGCCATCTTGCCGCCGCCGCGCTGCAGGAAGACGTCGGGCGCGGAGCCGGAGTTGAGCGCGGTCTGGAGCTTGCCGTCCAGGTCCTCGTTCTGCACCGACTGAATCTTGATCTTCACGGTCGGGTTCGCGGTCTGGAAGTCGGCGACCGTCTTCTCCCAGAACGCCTTGCCGGGACCGGTGGTGGCGTTGTGCCAGAAGTCCATCGTGACGTTGCCGCCCGAACTCGAGCCGCCGTCGTCGTCGCCGCCGGAGCAGGCGGCCAGGCTCATGGCGCCGAGCGCCACCACGGCGGCCACCGCGAGGGTCCTTTTATGTGCCATCGAAGCCTCATCTCGTTTACGAAAGTTTCGGAACAGTTCCGGAAGGTGTCGCCAAAGTTAGGAAGCCGCCGGGGCTATGTCAAGGAGTTCGTCGTGGCGCGATGTCACACGTACGTAACGGCAATCACTCTGCGAGCACCGCAAAAACGCCCATAACCACGGTGTACGGAAGAAAGGAACCGCGCAAGAATTCTCGTAACTTTCGCTGGACTTCCGGTGGACGGGTCTCCTACGCTACGGCCGACCGATCTGTCCCAGGAGGCGCTTCCCTTGCTCCACCACCGCCACGGCGACGTCCTGCTCACCGTCCTCGACCCCGCCGGACGGCCACTGAGCGACCGCGAGGTCATCGTCGAACAGCACACCCACGCCTTCGCGTTCGGCAACATCGGCTTCGACCTCGTCGCCGTCGCCAACGGAGAGGACGGCCCCGCCGCCGGCCTGTGGCTCGACCTGTTCAACACGGCGACCCTGCCGTTCTACTGGGCCGACTTCGAACCGGAACGCGGCCGGCCGGACACGAGACGACTGCGCCGGGCCGCCGAGTGGTTCGCCGCACACGGCTGCCGGGTCAAGGGCCACCCGCTGGTGTGGCACACCCTGGCGCCCGGCTGGCTGCGGGAGCTGCCGACCGGCGAGGTCGAGGCCGCCGTCCGCGCCCGGATCCGGCGCGACGTGGCCGACTTCGCCGGCGTCGTGGACTCGTGGGACGTGATCAACGAGGTGGTGATCATGCCGGTCTTCGACAACGAGGAACGTCCCAACGCGATCACCCGGCTCGCCCGCGAACGCGGCCGGATCGCCACCGTCCGGCTCGCCTTCGAACAGGCGCGCGCCACCGACCCGTCGGCGACGCTGCTGCTCAACGACTTCGACATGTCCACGGCGTACGAATGCCTGATCGAAGGTGTTCTGGAGGCCGGGATCCGGATCGACGCGCTCGGCCTGCAGAGTCACATGCACCAGGGCTACTGGGGTGAGGAACGGACGCTCACGCTCCTGGACCGGTTCTCCAGGTACGGCCTGCCGATCCACATGACCGAGACCACACTGGTGTCGGGCGACCTGATGCCGCCGGAGATCGACGACCTGAACGACCACCGGGTCGCGTCGTGGCCGTCCACGCCCGAGGGCGAACAGCGGCAGGCCGACGAGATCGTGCGGCATTACCGGACGCTGCTGGGACATCCCTCGGTCGAGGCGATCACCTACTGGGGGCTGTGGGACGAAGGCGCGTGGCTCGGCGCCCCGGCCGGGCTGGTGCGCACCGACGGCACCCCGAAGCCGGCGTACGAGGCGCTGCGGAACCTGGTGAAGAACGAGTGGTGGCTGGCCCCGACCACCCTGCGGACCGACCACGCCGGGCGGGTCGCGGTGCGCGGCTTCCGCGGCGACTACCGGCTGCGCTGCGCCGAAGGCACGGCATCCTTCCCGGTGACCGGGCAGAATCAGGCCCTGACGGCACGCGTGGAAGGCTGCTCATGACCATCGAAGCGGTCATCGACCTCGACCTCGGCGGACCCACGATCAACCGCCATGTGTACGGGCACTTCGCGGAACACCTGGGCCGCTGCGTCTACGGCGGATTCTGGGTCGGCGAGGACTCCACCGTCCCGAACGAGGGCGGCATCCGCCTCGACGTCGTCGACGCCCTGCGCGCCCTGGACATCCCCAATCTGCGCTGGCCCGGCGGCTGCTTCGCCGACGAATACCACTGGCGCGACGGCATCGGCCCCCGCGCCTCCCGCCCCACCATGGTCAACACCCACTGGGGCGGCGTCGAGGAGAACAACCACTTCGGCACCCACGAGTTCATGGCCCTGTGCGAACTGCTCGGCGCCGAGCCGTACATCAGCGGCAACGTCGGCTCCGGCACCGTCCACGAGATGAGCGAGTGGGTCGAGTACCTGACCCGCGACGGCGACTCCCCGATGGCCCGGCTCCGCAAGGCCAACGGCCGCGACCGGCCCTGGAAGATCCGCTTCTGGGGACTCGGCAACGAGGCCTGGGGATGCGGCGGCAACATGACCGCCGAACACTACGCCCAGGAGGCCCGCCGCTACGGCACCTACTGCCGCGACTACGGCGACAACAAGCTGTACAAGATCGCCGCGGGTGCCAACGGCGACGACTACGCCTGGACCGAGACGCTGATGAAGCAGCTCGGGCACCTCGGCTGCCGGCACATCCGCAACGCCGGCTACCACGCCCTGTCCCTGCACCACTACACGATCACCGGCCCCGACTGGGAGCACAAGGGATCGGCCACCGAGTTCAGCACCGACGAGCACTACACGACGATGGTGGCCGCGGCCCGCATCGAGGAACTGCTGGCCGGGCACGCGGCCGTGATGGACTGCTACGACCCGGGCAGGACCGTCGGCCTGGTCCTCGACGAGTGGGGCACCTGGTTCGACGTCGAGCCCGGCACCAACCCCGGCTTCCTGTATCAGCAGAACACCCTGCGCGACGCCCTCGTCGCGAGCGTCCACTTCGACGTCTTCCACCGCCACGCCGACCGCCTGGTGATGGCCAACATCGCCCAGACCGTCAACGTCCTGCAAGCCATGATCCTCACCGACCCGGAGACGAAAGCCCTGGTCCTGACCCCCACCTACCACGTCTTCCGGATGAATCGCGGCCACCAGGACGCCACCTCGCTGCGAATCGGCCACCGCACCCCGCTGCCGACCCGCCCCGTCGGCGACACGACCCTGACGACCGTGTCGATGTCGGCCAGCCGCAAGGACGGCCGTCTGCTGATCTCCCTGTCGAACCTGGACGCCACCGCGCCCGCCGACGTGGAGATCGACCTGCGCGGCGGCACGGTCGGCGCCGTCGACGCCCGGATCCTCACGTCATCCGCCCTCCAGGACCACAACACACCCGGATCCCCGTCCACCGTCACCCCCCGATCACACGACGGCGTGACGCTGAGCGGCGGCAAGCTCCGCATCCACCTGCCCGCCCACAGTTTCGTCACCGTGAGTGGAGGTCTCCTTTCGGACAGTTGAAGCAGCCGAGTTGCTGATCCCCGATACCTTCTTCGGCGACCAGAATGTTCGGCGCGGCGGAGACCACATCCGCCCCTTGGATGTGGAGTCTTCGCATGAGCGAGCTTGCGAGCGAATCATCGGGCTCAGGTTTGAACTCATGGCGGCGCCGGAGCGAAGCGGAGGGGGCGCCATGAGCGAGCTTGCGAGCGAATCATCGGGCTCAGGTTTGAACTCATGGCGGCGCCGGAGCGAAGCGGAGGGGGCGCCATGAGCGAGCTTGCGAGCGAATCATCGGGCTCAGGTTTGAACTCATGGCGGCGCCGGAGCGCAGCGGAGGGGGCGCCATGAGTGGCTGGCGGCTGTCCGGCTACACGCCTGTTCGTCAGCTCGGCGCCGGCGCGTCGGGCAGCGTCGTGCTCGCCACCCACGATGAGACCGGCACCCCCGTCGCGATCAAGTACCTGGTGCACGTCCTCGGCGACGACGCCGAGTTCCGGGCCGCCTTCCGCCGCGAGGCCGAACTGCTCGGCGAGATCGACGACCCGTACGTCTCCCGGCTGTATGAATACGTCGAGTCCGCCGACGGCGCGGCGATCGTGATGGAGCTGGTCAACGGGGTGTCGCTGCGGCAGATGCTGCGCGAGCACGGCCCGACCACTCCCGAGGCCGCTCTCCTCGTGCTGAAGGGTTCCCTCGCCGGGCTGGCCGCGGCGCACGGCCACGGCGTGGTGCACCGGGACTACAAGCCGGAGAACGTGCTGGTCACCGGCGAGGGCCTGAGCAAGCTCGCCGACTTCGGCATCGCCACGCCGGTCGGGCAGGGCACCGGCACGGTCGTCACCGGCACGCCCCGCTACATGGCCCCCGAGCAGTGGACGGGCGCCCCCGCGACGCCCGCCTGCGACATCTACGCCGCCACCGCCACGTTCTTCGAGTGCCTCACCGGCCACCCGCCGTACGACGGGGCGAACCTGTTCGCCCTGCACGACCAGCACGCCAACGCGCCCATCCCGACGGATCCGGCCCCGGCGCCGGTGCACGACCTGCTCCGGTACGGGCTGGCCAAACGGCCCGCCGACCGGCCCCAGCACGCCCTCGCCTTCCTCGACATCCTGGAGCGGGTCGCCGGTTCCGCGTACGGGCCGGACTGGGAGGACCGTGGGCTGCGCGAACTCGCCCGCCGGGCGGCCCTGCTCGCTGCCCTGTGGCCGTTCCCGGACGGCAACGCGGGCGCCACCAGCTTCGCCATGACGACGGTGGGCGGTTCCACCGTCCACCGCGGCGGTGCCCTGCGCCGGAACCGCCGGATGGCCGCGCTGGCGGGCGGCGCACTCACCGCGGCCCTGCTGATCGGCGGCGCCGGATACCGTTACGCCTCCGCCGCCGAGGAGTCCGCCGCCATCGCGGGCGGGGAGACGGCCCCGGCGGCGCCAGGGCCGTCCAGCGCGCCGCTCCCGGCGGGTTCGGCGGCGCCGTCGATCTCCGCGGCCCCGGCGACGGCGACGGCGACGGCAACGCCGACCACGGCGACCACGGCGACCGCCGGCCCGGCCGAGACGGACGCCCCGGGCCCGCCCAGCAAGTCCCCGTCCACCTCAGCGGGCGGTTCCGCCTCGCCGAGCCCGCCGGACAGCCCCTCCCCGTCGGCCGACCCGGACACCACCGCCCCCACCGTCGGCGCGGTCCGGGCGAGCCCGGCGGTGCTGGAGGGCGAGACCTGCCGTTACGGCAACCGCACGAGCGCCGTCTCGGTCACCGTCACCGACGACCGGAGCGGCCCGGCCAAACTGAAGGTCAGCTTCCGGTACGCCCTGAACGGTTCCGTCTCCACCGTGACGATGAGCTCGGCCGGCGGGGACGTGTTCCAGGGGACGCTGGGCCCGCTGCCCGGCCCGAAGACGGTCACCCGCATCCCGGTGTCGGTGGTCGCCGTCGACGCCGCCGGCAACTCGGCCGCGTCGGTGCGGCCGCGTTACGTGTCCCTCGACAACCTCTGCACTCCCGGTTAGGAGCTGCCGTGACCCGGCCGGAGGAACCCTTCGACGACCGTACGATGCCGCTGCCCGCCGACCCGTGGAAGACCGTCGACGGGCCCGTCCCCACGGTGCGCCTCGGCGACCCCACCGCGTTCCTCGGCGACCCGGGCCGGACCGCCCACCTCGGACCGCCCGCGCCGGCGGGGCAGCCGACCGTGCGTACCCATCAGGAGGTTCGCTTCGGCCCCGGTGTGCCGACGGCCCCGGCGGCCGCTCCCGCTTGGCCGCGGACGCCCGGGGCTGGCCGCCCACGGTTGCGCCGGCTGGTGTCGGTGGTGTCCAGTCTGCTGACCCTCGCGCTGGTCGTGGTGGTCGGCTACCACGTGTGGCAGCGGCTCAGCCCGCTCGAGGTGGAGAGCGCCTCGGTGGCCGTGCCGGAGCCGGCCGGCAACCGCTGTGACGTCACCGTCGGCGTGGTCGCCACCGTGCGCACCAACGGCCGGAGCGGCGTGATCCGCTACCAGTGGCTGCGCTCCGGCGAACTGCCCGGCGACGTGCTCACCGAGGAGGTCGGCAGCGGACGGCGTACCGTCGCCCTCACCCTGAAATGGACGTTCAACGGCGTCGGCGCGACCACCGAGACCGCCACCGTCAACATCATCGAACCGGCGCCGCTGCAGGCCGGCACCGAGGTCGCCTACCGCTGCCGGCGCCGCTGACCGGGCCGCGAGGTTCGAGACTGCATCGCTGCGACATCCGCCGGTAACAGTCCGCGATTAGCGTGCGGGCCAGCGCAGCACCACCGGATCATGCGCCCTCTGGCGAGGGCGTTCGTCGCACCTGAGGGTGCCGCGGAAGGGCGTCATGAATATTCTCCTGCTTACGGACGGCAAGCTCGACGTGTTGCCGGTACTGGACCTGCTGCCGCACACCGTCCAGATCGCGCCGCGCGGCGACACGGCCGCGGCGAAAGGGCCTGACGTGGACGCGGTCCTGGTCGACGCCAGTGACCAGATGAGCCAGGCCCGCGCGGCCTGCCGGCTCCTCCGGGCGAACGGGCTGACGGTGCCGTTGATCGCGGTGGTCCGCGAAGCCGGGCTGGTCTCCGTCGCGGTCGACTGGTGCATCGACGACTTCCTGTTGACGACCGCCGGCCCGGCGGAGGTGGCGGCCCGGCTGAGCATGGCGGTGAAGCGGCTCGGAGCGGAGGCCGCGACCGGGCAGGGGACGATCGAATTCGGCGATCTGACCATCGATGCGCACAGCTACACGACCAGGCTGCGCGGCGAGTCCCTGGCCCTGACCTACAAGGAGTTCGAGCTGCTCAAGTTCCTCGCTCAGCAGCCCGGCCGGGTGTTCAGCCGGGATCAGTTGCTGCGTGAGGTCTGGGGCTACGACTACTTCGGCGGCACCCGCACCGTGGACGTGCACGTGCGCCGTCTGCGGGCCAAGCTCGGGCCCCGCTACGAGGCGATGATCGGGACCGTCCGTCAGGTCGGCTACAAGTTCGTGGCACCGACGGGGAGTTCCTCTCGATCCGGCGGCGCCTATGCCGCTGCCCGTGCGGTCTACGACGAGGCGATGCGCTCCCCGGCGGCCTGGGACCGGACGCCGGTGTCGTCGGCGACCGCACACCCGTGACACCGGGCGATCCTCGTCGGATCGCCGCCCTGAGCGACGGGTATGCCGGTCGGCGTACCCGTCGCGCCCCGATCTTTGCGCCGCCCTTCGGGTATGTCGGCCGGCGTACCCGTCGCGGCCAGGTCTTGGCGCCGCCCTTCCGGTACGCCGGCCGGCGTACCCGTCGCGTTCAGGTCTCGGCGTCCCCTTCGGGGCTGCGGGCGCGTCGCGACAAGGTCTTGGCGTCCCCTTCGGGGCTGCGGGCCGGCGGGCGTGTCGTGGCTTCCTCCCGGCGCTCGCCGTCGGTGCTGCCGGCCGCCGGATCGGCGTCGGCCGGCCCCGGTCAGCGGTTCGTCGGCACCGCGGCGCCGAGCGCGGCGGACACGTCCCGGGCGGCGGCGATGACCTCCGGCGCCCGGGCCTCAAGCCCGGTCATGTCAATGTCCATGGCCAGGGTGGACACCGAGATGCCACCGAGCACCTGCCCGGTGTGGTCGAAGACGGCCGCGCCGACGCAGCGGATGCCCGGCTCGTTCTCCTCGTCGTCGACCGCGTAGCCGAGAGCGCGGACCCGGGCCAGATGGGTCAGCAGGTCCTCCTCGCTGGTGATGGTGCGGGGCGTCCGCGGGGCGAGCCCGGTGCGCCGGCAGATCGCCAGGACCTCCTCGTCGCTCAGCTCGGCCAGGACGGCCTTGCCGATGGCGGTCGTGTGCAGCGCGATGCTCATGCCGATGCGTGACGGCATCTGGTACGGCCGGCGCCCCTCCTGCTTGTCGACATACACCGCCTCGTCGACACTGCGGATCGCGAAGTGTGTGGTGAAGCCGGTGGTCTCGCGCAGGGCGCGAAGCGCGCCGGACGCCTGGCGGGCCGGGTCGAATCGGTGCATGACCCGGCCGGCCAGGGTGAGGATCCGCGTGCCGGGCTCGTAGGTGCCGAGCCCGTCGGGCCGGGCGAAACCCCACGTGACGAGCGACTGGAGGATCCGGTGCACGGTCGACTTGGAGACACCCGTCGCCACGGCGATGTCGGTGACGCGGTGGTGCTCGGCGAGCGCCTCGAGCACCGCCAGCGTCTTGTCGATGGAACTGCCTTCCCTGGCCACCGATTCAGCCTACTGGCAGCGTGTCGGCGGGTTCGGAGCCGCGGTTACCGGGCAAGCCATCCGCCGTCGACGGCGAGCACGTGACCGTTGACGTAATCGGCAGCGGCGGAGGCGAGGAAGACCACGGCGCCGGCCACGTCGTCCGGCCGGCCCCACCGTCCGGCCGGGATCCGTGACCGGATCTCCGGCTCGCGGACCGGGTCGGCGCGCAGGGCGGCGGTGTTGTCGGTGGCGATGTACCCCGGAGCGACCGCATTGACCTGCACTCCTCCCCCGGCCCATTCGCAGGCCAGCGCTTTGGTCAGCCCGGCGACGCCGTGCTTGGCGGCGGTGTATCCGGGCACCTGCACACCACCCTGGAACGACAGCATCGACGCCACCGAGATGATCTTTCCGTGACCGCGGGCCAGCATCGGCACCCCGACGGCCCGGCTCAGCTGGAACACCGCCTCCAGGTTGACGTCCATGACCGCGCGCCAGTCGTCGAGGGTGTGCTCGGCGGCCGGCGCGCGCCGGATGATCCCGGCATTGTTGACCAGGATGTCCACCGCGGGCAGTTCCGACACAGCGGCCGGGATGGCCGCGGTGTCGGAGAGGTCGAACACCCAGCGGGTGGCGTTGCCGCCGGCTTTGCGGACGTCCTTCTCCACGCCGTCGAGGTCGTCCGAGCGGCCGTGCAGCACCAGGTCGGCTCCGGCCCGGGCGAGCGCCACCGCGACGGCCCGGCCGATCCCGCCGCGCGAGCCGGTGACCAGTGCGGTCCGGCCGTGGAGGGAGAACATCGACGAGACCGGCTCGGTCACCGCAGGTCGCCGATCGCCACCGGTTCCACGTCGTCGTACGCCTGGTTCTCCCCGCCCATGGCCCAGACGAACGCGTAGCTGCGGGTGCCGAACCCGCAGTGCACCGACCAGTACGGAGAGATCACGGCCTGCTCCGGCGCCACGACGAGGTTGCGGGTCGCGTCGGGCGGGCCCATCAGGTGCATCACCCGGTCGGACTCGGGCAGGTCGAAGTAGAAGTACACCTCGGTGCGGCGCTCGTGGGTGTGGCACGGCATGGTGTTCCACATGCTGCCCGGCTCGAGCACCGTGACGCCGAGCACGAGCTGGCAGCTCTGGATGCCCTTGAGATGGATGAACTTGTAGATCGTCCGCTCGTTGGAGGTCTCCCGGGCGCCGAGCCGCACCGGTTCGGCGTCGTCGAGGGTGGCCTTGGCGGTCGGGTGGCTGGTGTGGGCGGGTGTGGAGACGAGGTAGAACCGGCCGTCGAAGCTCACCTGCCGGGCGCCGCGCCCGACATAGAGGACCTCCCGGGGGCCCAGCTCGTGGCGGGCGCCGTCGACGGTGATCGTGCCCGGGCCGCCGACGTTGACGACGCCCAGCTCGCGGCGCTCCAGGAAGTAGGCCGATCGCAGCTCTGCGGGGCAGGGCAGCTCTGCGGCGCCCGCCACGCCGCCCACCACGATGCGGTCCTCGTGGGAGTAGGTCAGCCGGACCTCACCGGGGCGGAACAGGTCCTCCACGAGGAACCGGCTCCGCAGCCGCTCGGTGTCCATGCCGGCCAGCTGGTCGGGGGCCGTGGCGGGTCGTGACTCCATCAACGCTCCTCATCCCATCACATAGGACAGATTTCCACTACACGGAACAGCCTATCGGCGTCGGGCGGGCGGCGTAGCCCACAGGGGCCGCCGCCCGCCCGCGTTCACGCCGCGGAGACCGGCTTCGCCTCCGGCGCCGGATCGCTCTCCAGCGAATCGATGAGCTCGTCGCGCCGCTGCGTCTGCTCCGGGCGGAGCAGGCCGATCACCACGTAGAGCACCAGCGAGGTGACCAGCGGAACCCCGACCACCATCGTCTGGCTGGTCTCCTCCAGGACCCACTTGATCACCACCCAGACGCCGAGGCCGGCCGCCCAGGAGACCAGTGCCGCGGTCGGCCCGCTGCGCCGGAACCACGGCAGCAACCCGAGCATCAGCGGGATGGAGATCGGGCCCATGGTCGCCGCCACCAGGTCGATCACGATCTTCAGGACCACGCCCTGGCCCTCGGTGCTGATGGCGATCACCATGCTGATCGCCACGAACGCGAACGTCGTGATCCGGGCGAAGGTCAGCGCCGCGCTCTCACTGAGATCACGCACCCGGCGCACCAGGCGCGGGGCGATGTCACGGGTCACCACCGACGAGATCACGTTGGCGTCCGAGGACACCATCGCCATCGTGTGCGAGAAGAAGCCCGCCAGCACCAGACCGATGATGCCCGGGGGCAGCAGGGTCTTGGCCAGTTCGACGTACGCCTGCTCGGGGTTCGCCAGACCGGGAACGATCAGCGGCGCGGCGAACATCGGCATGAACAGGATCAGCGGCCAGACCAGCCACAGACCGCTGGACAGCAGGGCGGACCGCTTGGCCGCCGAACCGGACGGCGCGGCCATGTACCGCTGCGCCAGGTTCCACATGCCACCGTTGTACTCGAAGGTCTTGATGAACAGCAGAGCCAGGAAGAACGTCAGGGTGTACGGCCCGCTGAACGGATCGCCGCGCCCCTCCGGCAGTTCGTCCCACATCGTCCACAGCGTGGAGACGCCGCCGAGGTGGGCCATGAAGGCGAAGAACATCGCGATGCCGGCAACACCCTGGATGACGAACTGACCGAAGTCGGTGAGCACGTCCGCCCACAGGCCGCCGAGGGTGATGTAGACGAGTGTGACGGCGCCGGTGATCACGATGCCCCACATGATCGGCACCCCGGCGAAGCCCCGCAGCAGCACCGCGATGGCCACCCACTTGGCGGCGATGTCCACCACCTTGAGCAGCGCGCCGCTGTAGGCGAGCGCCTGCTGGGTGGGGACGTTGTAGCGGCGGGCCAGGTACTCCAGCGGGGACGCCACCCCGTACCGGGACCGGAGCCTGTTCCACCGGGCGGCGAAGACGAAGGCGCCGATGCCGACACCGAGGCCGATGGTGAGCGCCCACCACACGTACATGGCGAGCCCGTAGTTGTAGGCGACGGCCGCGAAGGCCACGAACATGATGGCGCTGTATCCGGACATGTGGTGCGAGATTCCGGAGAGCCACCACGGGATCATGCCCCTCGCGGTGAAGAAGTCGGCGACATTGTGGACACGGCTCTTGGCCCACAGTCCGATGCCGATCATGACAAGGAAATACCCGCTGAGTACCGACCAGTCGAGCGTGGTCACGTGCTCCCCCTCCAATGTGTGGCGCGGGTTACAGAGACGTTTCGCTCCGTGGATGTTCTGCTACACGGAATGCCTTGTCAATACACGGAACACAAAGATGCCGATCCATGCCTACGGGCTTGACAGCGTTCCGCTGCACAGAACAATGTTCCTGCTTATGAAAAACGCGCTGAGGCACCACGACCACCCCGGCTGCGGCCCTCCCGCGCGGCCGGGTCCGCCGACGCTCACCTCAGGGCCACGAACCTCAGCCCTTTGGCCTGGAGAGCGGGGATGACGGTCTTCAGCGAAGCCAGCGTCTGGGACCGGTCGCCGCCGCCGTCGTGGCAGAGCAGGATCTGGCCGGGCTTCGCGGCGAGCAGGCGCTTGGTGATGTGGGAGACGCCCGGGCGGGCCCAGTCACGCGGATCGGTCGTCCAGTCCATCGGGATCACGCCGCTCCTGGAGACCGATTCAGCCAGGGCTTTGGACCAGGCGCCACCCGGGGAACGGAACAGGGCCGGGGCGTACCCGGTAGTGCTGTAGATCTTGTCCTGCGCTCGATGGATCTCCTTGAGCATCACGTGGGGCGGCAGCTTGGCCAGCTTGATCGGATGGCTCCAGGTGTGGTTCGCGATCAGGTGGCCGTCGGCGGCGACGTCACGCGCGGTGGGTTCGTGACCGAGGACCTGGTTGCCGATCATGCAGAACAGCGCCGGTACGTGGTGCTTCTCCAACAAGCGCAGGATCCGGGGCGTCCACACCGGGTGCGGCCCGTCGTCGATGGTGAGCGCGATGGCGTCGGCGGGGAACGGGTCACCCGGGACCAGCTTGCGGAAATCCTTGAGCGTGTGCACCGGGACCTTGATGACCGGCGCCGCGGACCTGGTCGGCGCCGGGGTCACGCTGGGCGAGGGGGCCGGCTCGCTGACGGCCAGGTTGGGGGCCCTGGTGATCTCGGGCTCGCCGCGACGGGCCAGGGCGGCGACCGTGCCACCGATCAAAGCAGCGCCGGCGGCGGCCGGGACCGCCCAGAGCAGGCGGCGGCGGGGGAAGGACCTGGCCGGCTGGAGCGTGACGGGAGGGGCCGTCAGCGCGATCGCCGGCTCGGAGGGCGGCGCGGTGACGGTCGGCGCGGTCCGCGGGGCAGGCGCAGACGGCTGGGTGACCGGCGGCGCGACTCTCGATTCCGGCGAGACCCGGGGCTTGGGCAGCGCGATCGTCGGCTCGGACTCCTCCACCGCGGTCGCGGCGGTCACCTCCCCCACCGCGAGGGCGACCGTCTCCTCTTCGGAAGCCGTGCCGGCGATCTCGGCCGCCGTCAAGGCCACTGTCGGATCGGACTCGGTCCGGTCCGGAACGGAATCCGAAGCCGAGGAGCCGGCCGACAGATCAACCGTCGGGTCGGAGTTCTCCGCGGCCTGCAAGGTGACCGTCTGGTCGGCCGTCTGGTCGGCCGTCTGGTCGGCCGTCTGGTCGGCCGTCTGGTCGGCCGTCTGGTCGGAGTTCTCCGCGGCCTGCAAGGTGACCGTCTGGTCGGCCGTCGGGTCGGCCGTCGGGTCGGAGCCCTCCGCGGCCGGCAGGGCGACCGTCGGGTCGCTGTCGCCGGCGTCTCCGGGCCCGCTCAAGGCGACCGTGGGTTCCGCCGGCTCATCGACCTCGACGGCTTCGGCGGGCGTGCCGTTCCGCGGCGCGGGGATGGGCTTATCGGTGTTCATCGGTGGGATTGTCGCGCCCGGGGTCAAATCGGCCTTCATCTGTATCTTGGCAACGCGCGACCCGCTCCGGCCGGATCTACACACCCTCTCGGCCCGGCTGGCCTGCGACGGGAACGGTGGGCGATCACGCGATCACAGCGCCACCTCGCGAACCGGGCGACTCCGTCGCTCCCGTAACGTTCACCACATTCAAGATCAACACGAGACCGTACGGCCGCGGCGACACCCCCGAATCGCGGGCTGCCGGCACCGCGGGGTCATGCGACCAGCCGCGTCTACGTGCTGGCCGGATTCGCCTCCGACATCGCGGAGGCCGCTGCCGCCGCGGTACGCGGTCCTGGGCGCGACCCCTACTCGTGGAAGCTTCGGCGGCCGGCACCTCACCCGGACCGTGGTGCTCAGATGTCGGCGAGGCTGGACCGCCCGATCGGGGTGAGGCCGGCCAGGATCAGGGCGAGCCGTTCGGTGTGGTCCCAGTCGAGACGGGCCGCCAGCAGCATCGCCGGCAGCGCCGACAACGGCGCCGTCATGTCGACGGTCTGCTCGGGGTCGAACACGAGCTCGTGGTCCTCCAGACGTGCGCGGAACGCGTCGGTGGCCAGTGACAGCAGCTGGTTGGGAACGTCGTCGAACACCAGCCCCGGATCGGTGAAGGCGTCGTCGTACGGCACACCGGCGAGCAGTTCGAGAGTGCCGACGTCCCCGGCCAGCACGAGGTCCGCGCACGTGTGGGCGTGTTCGAGACCGTCGAGCAGGTACCGATCCGACCACTCCTGCTCCCAGGTTCCGGCGGCGAGCCCCGATCCCGACTGGTAGGTGGGCAGGGTGTCGCCGGTCGGTGCGTCGAACAGGTCACCCAGCGTGCCGGGCGCCCGGAACCGGTCGTGCTTCCGGCACCAGTCCTGGTCGAGGCCCGACAGCGAGACCCCACGGCGCGTGCGTTCCCGGTTCGTCTCGTTCGCCCGGCGGCCCCACGTCGAGACGTCGTAGCCGCTGTCCACCACCTCGACGTCGGCGGCGGGGGCGTCGAGAGCCTCGTACAGATAGGTGAGGAGGTTCGCCTTCGCGTAGTCGGCGGCGAACCGCAACCCGGCGGGCGACGCCTCGGGGACGGCGAACGATCGACGACGGGCGAGGACGGCGTCGATCCTCGCCTGGCGGGCCAGGTGCTCCACCGAAGGTTTCCACTGCCTGCGCGACATCGTCAAACCGTATCGGGTGACACGGGCGCGTCGCTGAGTTGCGGCTCCCTCAGTCGCCGGGGCGCGTACCCTGCACGACCGGGCGGCCGGACCGCTGCCAGGCCTGGGTGCCGCCGGCCACCGACCACGCGTCGACGCTCCAGCCGACCGGCGCTGTGGACGCCCACCAGCGCACGAGGTTCAGGCGTATCCCGAT
Organism: Actinoplanes sp. NPDC049802; assembly: GCF_040656595.1. Classification (NCBI taxonomy): domain Bacteria; kingdom Bacillati; phylum Actinomycetota; class Actinomycetes; order Micromonosporales; family Micromonosporaceae; genus Actinoplanes; species Actinoplanes sp. NPDC049802. The sequence goes on along the minus strand of NZ_JBFAMR010000058.1, from coordinate 28,007 downwards.
GGGTGATAGCGGCACAGGTGGAGTCCGTCGGCCCTGGTTCGTAGATCTGGGTGGCACGACGATCGGGCACCATGTGGATTGGTTCCCAAAGGCGGGTCCCGTCGAGACGCGGCAACCGCGGCGGTGTAACCACCGCCGGATCCGACCCGGCTCACGGGCGAACTCCCTTCCCCGGGGACCTGCCGGGGTCGCCTCCGCGAGGGCCCGACGCCGCTATATCGGAAATGTCTCAGATATGGCGCTTCGGGCGGTTCGCCGCTGCAGCACGAGGAAAGGCGACACACTGTGGATGAAAGATCTGATTGCGTGGCGTGCTTCCTCCGTCAGGGCACCGACGTCAGTCACCTTCTCCCGGAAGGCCCGGCAAGGCGTTCCCTGATGGCAACGGTCGAACGCTTGGCGTACGAGGCGGATCCGGCTCGGCCGTCCGTCGCGGTCGGGCAGACCCTGCACCGAAGCCTGCGGGCGCTGACCGGCGATCCTGATCCCTACCTCGGCGCCAAGATCGTGTTCAACAAGCTCATCCTGGGGCTGGTGCCGGAACTGAGGCGGATGATTCAGCAGGCGCCGGATCCACTGCTGCTGACCGTCCGCCTGGCGATCGCCGCCAACGTCATCGACCTCGGCTCGGACTCCACGCTCACCCCCGCAGCGGCGCTCTCCGCGCTGCGTGGCGTGCTTCAGGCATCGTTCCACGAGGACTGGACCGCGTTCACCACCGCACTGTCCCGAGCGAGGAGCATTCTGTACCTGACCGACAACGCCGGGGAGATCGTCGTCGACCGGCTGCTCGTGGAGGCGATCGGCCCGGACCGGGTCACCGTCGCCGTGCGAGGTGGGCCGATCATCAACGACGCGACGATCGAGGACGCGCGAGCAACCGGACTCGACAGCCTCGTGGAGGTCATCGACAACGGCTCGGACGCGCCCGGCACGTTGCTCGACGAGTGCGGGCTCGCGTTCCGCGAGCGATTCGAGGCCGCCGACATGATCATCGCCAAGGGGCAGGGCAACTTCGAGACCCTCAGTGACGTGGACCGTCCCCTGTTCTTCCTGTTCAAGGTAAAGTGCCCGGTCATCGCCGCACACGCCGGGCTGCCGATGGGAACCCACGCGCTGATCGGCAGGAGCCGTCCCTCAGCCGACCGTCCACGACCCGACGAAGGAGAGCACCCCTGTGGGTGAATCAGCCATTGCCGACCAGATCACCGAGGCGCTGAGAGACGTCCTCGAACCGGAGATCGGCGTCAACGTCGTGGATCTGGGCCTGCTGTACGGGGTACGGACGGACGACGGCGAGATCGCGGTCACCATGACGCAGACCTCGCCCTGGTGCCCGGACGCCGACCTGCTCAGAGCCCAGGTGCACCAGGCGCTCGACGGCCTCGGCCTGAACCACACCATCAGCGTCACCTGGGCGCGAAAACCCGTCTGGGGCCCGGAGCGCATCACCCCGGACGGCCTCGACCAGCTACGGGCCCTCGGTCTCAACCTGTGAGCCGCTGAAGGGGCCTCGGTGAGCCCACCACGATCCGGGACGTCCATGGCGGCCTGCGAGTGCTGCCGGCGCCGCACCGGTTCCACCGGACCGGGCCAGCGGTTCAAAATCCGTGAGGCGGGAACCCCGGCCGTTCATTCAAGAGCGGGTGGTCGACTGCTTCGGCAGGCGTACCTCGACGCGCAGACCAGGGTGATTGTCGCCGAGGGTGACCGAACCGCGATGCCGGCGGACCAGCTCGCGGACGATGGCGAGGCCGAGGCCGGAGCCGCCGGCATCGCGGGCCCGGGCGTCGTCGAGGCGCGTGAAGCGCTGGAACACCTTCTCGCGGTCGCGCTCCGGGATGCCGGGACCGTCGTCGGTGACCACGATGAGCAGTTCGGCGCCGTCGGCGGCGGCGCTGACGGTCACCTTCTCGCGCTTGTGCCGCTCCGCGTTGTCCAGCAGGTTCGTCACCACCCGGGCCAGCGCGTCCGGCTCGGCGAGCGTGGTCAGCGGCTCACCCGGATCCTGGTACTCCACATCGGGGTAGCGCAGCGCGGCCTCGCCGACGAACTGGCCGAGGTCGATCTCCTCGAGGCGGGTGGCGGGCAGGCCCTCGTCCGAGCGGGCCAGCAGCAGCAGGTCGTCGACCAGGCGGGACAGCCGCTGCACATCGGCGAGGAGATCGTCGGTGAGCGCCGGCCAGTCGGTGTCGTCCGGCAGATGCTGCGCGACCTCCAGCTCGGTACGGATGTTGGTGAGCGGACTGCGTAACTCGTGCGCGGCGTCGGCGACGAACGCGCGCTGCCGTGCGCGGGCCGCGTCGAGGCGGTGCAGCATGTCGTTGAGGGTCACGGCCAGCCGGTGGACCTCGTCGCGGGAGTCGGGCAGCGGCAGCCGTCCGGCCCGGGCGCCGCCGGTGATCTCCTCGGCGCCGGCGCGCAGCGCGTCGACCGGCCGCAGCGCCGCGCCCAGCGCACGCCAGATCCCGGCCGCCAGCAGCGCCGCCAGCAGCGGAAAGAGGATCAGCAGGGTGATTCGCAGAATGTACAGATTCTGGGTGACGTGATCGATGGATCGGGCCACCAGGATGCGCACCGGCGCGGTCGGTGGACCGGCGGTGAGCTGCACGACGCGGGCCTCGCCCTGGTCGTGGATCAGGTATCCGGGAATCTGCCTGCCCTCGCCGTCGCGCATGCCGGCGAGCTCTCGGGCGCCGAGCATCGGGGTGAGGTCGTCGGCGGTGGCCGATGACGCGAGCACCTTGTTGTCCCGGTCGATGACCTGCACCTGCACGCCGGGGGTGACCGGGATCGGGTTCGGCAGGGCGCCCTGGTCGACCCAGGCGGCCACACCGCGGGCGGTGGCCATCGCCTCGCTCTGCACCGAGCGGACCTGGGCGTATCCCAGGACCGCGATCAGCAGGACGGCGCCGGCCGCCAGGCCGAAGACGAGGCCCGCGATCGAGACGAGCAGCAGCCGCGCCCGCAGGCTCAGCTCCTTGAGACGGCGCATCGGCTACTCGACGATCGCCAGCCGGTAGCCGGCGCCGCGGACCGTCTCCAGCCGCTCCCGGCCGATCTTGCGGCGCAGGTAGCCGACATACACCTCCACCGCGTTCGGTGCGGTCTCCAGCGCGGCGTCCCAGACGTGATCGAGCAGCTCGGTCTTGGAGACCACCTGGCCGGGACGGCGCATCAGGTACTCCAGCAGGGCGAACTCACGCGCGGTGAGGGTCACCTCGTCGCCGCGCACGAGGACCCGGCGTTCCGCCGGGTCGAGCTCGACGTCACCGAACGCCAGCACGACGGGCCGGGCCTGGGCGCCGCGGCGCAGCAGGGCGCGCAGACGGGCCAGCAAGACGACGTACGAGAAAGGCTTGGTCAGATAGTCGTCCGCACCGCAGTCGAGTCCATCGGCCTGGTCGTACTCCCCGTCCTTGGCGCTGAGCATCAGCACCGGCAGCCAGTGCCGCTCGGCGCGCAACTGGCGGACCACCCGGTAACCGGAGAGGCGGGGCAGCATCACGTCCAGGATCATCGCGTCATAGCCACCGTGGCGGGCCATCTCGAGACCGTCCTGGCCGTCAGCGGCGACGTCCACCGCGAAACCCTCGGCCTGCAGGCCACGCCTCAGGGCAGCGGCCAGCCGCGCCTCGTCCTCCACCACCAGCAACCGCACTCACCCACCTTGGCACGCCGCAGCTCGCTTTCGTCAGCAGCTCTCAGCGGCTTCTCAGCGGCTCGGCGGCGCCCCGGACGGCCGTGGCGCGCCCGGCACGCCGGACGGTGTCCCGTCCCCGGTCAGCTGTCCGCCGGTCGGGGTGGTCGTGGTGTCCACACCGACCTCGAGGGTCACCGTGTAGCCGCTCATCGCGTCGCCGGTGACCGTGGCCAGCTGGAGCGCGCCGGAGTCCTCGCCGAACACGGTGTCGTCGTCCAGCGAGACCCGGGCGAGATTGGTGGCCGAGGCCGCGTACCCGATCTGGGTGTATGCCTCTTCGCAGATGTTCTCCGGGAGCGCGACCTGCGACGTGGCGATCACCTTCGAGACGTCGGTGATGCCGGCCACGTCGGGGTAGACCTCGAAGTGGACGTGCGGCCACCGGCCGGGGTAGCAGGCCGGGAAGATGCTGGTGAAGGTGACCTCGCCGGCGTCGTCGGCGACCTGGACGCCGCGAAGGTAGTTCTCGCCGGTGATGCCCTCGGAGTAGAGCGAGTAGGCGCCGGCCCGGTCGCATTGCCAGATGTAGACGGCGACTCCGGTGAAGGCCGCGCTGCCGTTGGCGAGATCCTGGACGGCCAGGGTGAGCGTCATCGGCACGCCCTCGGCGCGGGCACTCGCGCCGCCGAAGCTGGAGCGGATGTCGCTGCGGACCACACCGCTGCCGGCCAGCAGACCGGAGCCCGAGTACGGTCCGGCGGTCTCGTCCGGGATCTCGCCGACCACCAGGTTCGTCTCGGTGGTCATGGTCTTCTCGTCGTTCCCGCAAGCGCCGAGACCGAGCGCCGCCGCGCCCAGGCCGAAGGCGCGCAGCACCTGGCGACGGCGCATCGTGGCCAGGTCGAAGGCCAGTCCCTGGTGCAGAATGTCTTCGTCGGGACGGGGCAGTGGACGCCCCGAATTGGAAGCCATGAAGTCCCCTTTTGCCGGTTATAAGGCTATATCGCCGTCAGACCCCTAGGGGCATTTCTCAGCAGGATCACAGCGGCACCGGAGCAGGATTGGCCGCAGAGATTCGGGAGGTGGACATCGTGTCCGTGTTGAGGTCCAGGCCGGCGCTGCGCTGGCTGGTCCCGTCGGCTGCGGCGGTAGTGGTGATCGGGGGCGGCGCAGCCGCCGGAACGATCGTGGCGAACGCCGCTGATCCCGCACTGCCCGAGCGCAGTGCCGCGCAACTGCTCGTCGACTTGCAGAGCGCTGATCCGGAAGGGCTGTCCGGCACCGTCGTGCAGAGCGCGGACCTGGGGCTTCCGGGCATCGCGGGGCTGCTCGGCAACGTCTCCGGCGGCAGCGGGAACCTGACCAGCCTGATCGCCGGAAGCAACACCGCCCGCGTCTGGTACGCGGGTGAGGACAAGGCTCGCTTCGCGCTGCTGGGCACCAGCGGCGAGACCGACGTCATCCGCAACGGTTCGGACGTGTGGGTCTGGAGCAGCAAGGACAACACCGGTACGCATGTGAAGCTGCCGGCCGAAGCCGCCAAGGAACTGGAGAAGGCCCCCGCCGGGGTGCCGACGTCGCCGCAGGAGGCCGCGGACGCGGCCCTCGCCGCGATCGACGACTCCACCAAGGTGGAGACGACCGGCCTCGCCGAGGTGGCCGGGCGGGACGCGTACGAGCTGGTGCTGAGCCCGAAGGACAGCGCCTCACTGGTCGGGCAGGTGCGGTTGGCGATCGACGCCGAGCACCACATCCCGCTGCGGGTGGACGTCTACGCGAAGAACGCCGCCAAGCCCGCGTTCCGGGTGGCGTTCGAGCAGATCACCTTCGAGGTTCCGGCGGACGACCAGTTCAGCTTCAACCCGCCGCCGGGCGCGAAGATCAGCGAGGGCGAGTTCGGCGACCACACCGCCAAGCCGTCGGAGGGCGCGCCGGCCAAGCCGTCGGAGAAGGCGCCGGCCGGTGCTCCGGAGAGCGACGACGTGAAGGTCATCGGCGAGGGCTGGACGACGATCGTGGTCGGCGAGGCGCCGTCGCTCGACGGGCTGGAGGGCGCCAAGCCGTCCGGGTCGGCGTCCGCTGAGGAGGAACAGGCCGGCCAGGTCGCCGAGCAGTTCCTCGGCACCCTGGAGAAGGTCAGCGGCTCCTGGGGCAGCGGCCGGCTGCTTCGCGGTTCGCTGTTCAGCGTGCTGCTGACCGACGACGGCCGGGTGCTCGGCGGCCTCGTCTCCCCGGAGGCCCTGTACGCGGCGGCCGCCAAGTAGCAGTCGCATTCCGAGAACGCCCCGGGGCCACGGCCCCGGGGCGTTTTTTGGGTTGAGAGTTATAGAACTCTTCCCGTTTTCATGACAGCATGGAGGAGCAAGAGTTCTAGAACTCCAAGGAGACCCCTCATGTCCGTGCTCGCCTCGATGGCTCCGCCCAGCAGTGGCCGCTTCGGCGACTTCGGCGGGCGCTACGTGCCCGAGTCCCTCGTCCCGGCTTGCGCCGCGCTGGAGACCGCCTTCCGGGAGGCCTGGACCGATCCGGCATTCCACGAGCGCCTCGCCGAGTTACGCTCCGTCTACGCGGGCCGGCCCACCGCGCTGACCCCGGCCACCACCCTCTCCACCGAGTTGGGCATCACCCTGCTGCTCAAGCGGGAGGATCTGGCCCACACCGGCTCCCACAAAATCAACAATGTGCTGGGTCAGGCGCTGCTCGCCCAGCGGATGGGCAAGACCCGCCTGATCGCCGAGACCGGCGCCGGCCAGCACGGCGTGGCCACCGCCACCGCGGCCGCCCTGTTCGGCATGCGGGCCACCGTCTACATGGGCGAGCGTGACATGGCCCGGCAGCGGCTCAACGTCTTCCGGATGCAACTGCTCGGCGCCGAGGTGATCCCGGTGACCTCCGGCAGCCGCACCCTCAAGGACGCCACCAACGAGGCCATGCGCGGCTGGGTCACCGCCGTCGAGGAAGCCCACTTCTGCCTCGGCTCGGTGGCCGGGCCACACCCGTACCCGTGGTTGGTCCGTCAGTTCCAGCGAGTGATCGGCGAGGAGGCCCGCGCCCAGGCCCCGCTCCAACCCGACGTGGTGGTGGCTTGCGTCGGCGGCGGATCCAACGCGGCCGGCACGTTCGCCGGGTTCGCCGACACCCGCGCACGCCTCGTCGGGGTCGAGGCCGCCGGTGGAGCCGCTATGAGCCACGGTCGGCCCGGCATCGTCCACGGCTACCGCTCCATGCTGCTCCAGGACGAGCAGGGCCAGATCCTGGAGGCCGAGTCCATCTCCGCGGGCCTCGACTACCCCGGCATCGGCCCCGAGCACGCCCACCTCGGCGCCTCCAGCCGCGCGGAGTATGTGACGGTGACCGACGACGAGGCGGTCGCCGCGCTCGGCCGGCTGGCCCGCGCCGAGGGCATCATCTGCGCGCTGGAGTCGGCGCACGCGGTCGCCTGGGTGCTCCGCGCCGCCGGCACTCCGGAGCTGCCGACCGGCTCCACGGTGCTGCTCACCGTCTCCGGGCGGGGCGACAAGGACATGGCCACGCTCGCCGGAGTGATGGAGTGACCTTCTCCTCCTCCCACGCCCATCCCGCACCGCCCTGAACGGGCCGGCCATGCCGCCTGCCCCAGCCCATGCTGGGGTGACCTGGCTGGTCACACCACCGGCATCAGCACTCATCGCCCGGCACTGCACCAGCACAGGGCGCCCCAGGGCCGGCCCGGATCACACCGGCGCTGAGACCGGCACGCCCTCGGCCCCAGGCCGCCCGCTGCCGCCGGCGGCGGGCCACCCGATTTCTGCGTTCGCACGCGGTTCGCCCGCGCGCCCGACCGATTGGAGTTGCCGTATGAAGCGGCTCTACCCCTACCTGACCGGTGGCATCACCGAGGACTGGACCGACTACCTGCTCGCCTACCAGGAGGCCGGCGCCGACGCCATCGAGATCGGGCTGCCCTTCTCCGATCCGATGCTCGACGGTGTGACCATCCAGCAGGCCTCCGACCGGGCGCTGCGCCGTGGCGCCACGGTGGACACGATCCTGGGCGACCTCGCCGCGGTCCGTGACCGGATCAACATCCCACTGTTCGCCATGACCTATGCGAATCTGGTGTTCCGCGACGGCCCCGCGGTGTTCTGCCGACGGCTGGCCGACGCCGGCGTCACCGGGCTCATCGTGCCTGACGTGCCGATCGACGAGGCCGGCGCGCTCTCCGCCACGGCCGCCACGGCCGGGGTCGACCTCGTCCTGCTCGCCGCCCCGGTCACACCGCCGGAGCGGCTTGCCGAGATCGGCGCCCGCAGCCGCGGATTCGTCTACGCGGTCAGCCTCCTGGGCACCACCGGCGAGCGCGACGAACTGGCCGCCACCGCTGCCCCGCTCGCCGCCCGGATCAAGGAGGTCACCAGCCTGCCGGTGCTGATCGGATTCGGCGTCTCCACCCCCGGACAGGCCGCCGCCGCGGCCCGGGCCGGGGACGGGGTCGTCGTGGCCTCGGCGCTGATGCGTAGGGTTCTGGACGGGGCCGCACCCGGCGATCTGTTCGATGACGTCGCCGCGCTGCGGGCCGCCGTCGACCAGGCCGACCAGGAGGTGCCCGCTGACCGCGCGTATGCCGAAGTATCAGGTGATCGCGGCTGACCTGAGCAGCAAGATCCGTGACGGAGAGCTGCCGGCGGGTTCCGCGCTGCCACCGCAGAAGGAACTCAGCGCCCGCTACGGGGTCACCCTGGCGACGCTGCGGCAGGCGCTGAAACAGCTGGAGGACGAAGGGCTGCTCTCCCAGCAGGCGGGCCGTGGGACGTTCGTGTTCTCGCCCCGGGCGACATACACGCTCGACTCGCTGCGAGGTTTCGCCGAGGATCTGCGTGCCCAGGGGCAGACGGTGACCACCGAAATCCTCGACCAGGCCACCGGCACTCCCCCGGACTGGGCCGCCGCCACCCTTGGCGACGGCCCCGCCGTCCGTCTCGAGCGGCTGCGACTGGTCGCCGGGCGTCCCGCTGTCCACCAGCTCTCGTGGATTCGTGGCACCGTCCTGGCCGGCGCCGACCTGAGCGGCACCTCGCTGTATGCCGCCCTGGCCGAGCACGGCATCGGAGTCCGGCGGGCGTCCGAGGTGGTGCGGCCGGCGCTGCTGGAGAAACCGGTGGCCGCCCTGCTGCGCCGCTCCCCCGGCGAGGCGGTCCTGCAATCGGAGCGGATCTCCTACGGCCTGGACGACTCGGCCCTGGTGGTCGACCGTGCGACCATCCTCGGCTCGGCCATGGAGATCCGCACCGAGCGCGCGGTACACGGCCTCACCCTCCAGTGGAGCCGACCATCCTCCTGACCATCGACCGGTCGGTGGTGCCGCCGGATCACGTCGCTCGCACGGAGCTTTCCCTGAATCGTCGGACCCGGCTCAGCCATGACGGATCGCTGTGAAACACGGCGGAAGCGATGCGGCCGCCGGCCGGGGTTGCCGCCGAGGTTCGGCCCCGGGCTGGTCTTCGTCAGTCGCGAGGATCGGTGTGATCGGGTGCCCGAGCAGCACGGGCACCTCGGCGAGTTCCGTGGCGCCAGTTCGTACCCGGCGCGGGTCGGATTCATGAACCGCACCTCGAATCGGGCGAATTTGACCGGCCAGTCGTGGCCCAGGGAATCCAGCGCGGTGACCGTTCCGCAGCAGGGTCCCCGGAGGTCGAAGCTGTCGTCCTGCTCCCCGATCAGGCCGGAGAACCAGTACACGTCGATCTCTCGGCGCAGTTCGCGCATGAGATCTCGGTGGTGTTCTCCCCGGCGCTGATCATGGTGACCCGCTCGTAGAACCTGGCCTCCACCTTCTCCGCCCCGGCCACGTGAATCGGCGCCGCCTCGGCGCCTTCAGGCGTGGTTTGCCATCACCTGCCGGCCGGGATCACCCGGAAGTGGGCGTCACTCACGATGCGTGGATCTTCGCGGGTTCCGGAGCCACCGTGCGTGCCCGTGGGACGGCCGCCGCCGGGCGCCGGCTCCGCAGCAGGGTGTAGGCGACGATCAACAGCGCGGCCGCGGCGAAGGCGTCGAGCCAGTAATGGTTGCCGGTGGCGACGACCACCAGCAGCGTGATCACCGGATGCAGCAGCCAGAGGGCCCGATAGCGGGACGAGGTCGCGGCGATCAGGGCGATCGCGACGACCAGCGCCCAACCGACGTGCAGACTCGGCATGGCCGCGTACTGGTTGGAGATCTGATCGGTCTCCGGCGGGCCGTAGACGGCCGGGCCGTAGAGCCGGCCGAGATCCAGCATCCCGGTCTCGCTCAGCATCCGGGGCGGTGCCAGGGGACACACGAAATGCACGGCCAGAGCCGCACCCGTCAGCGAGACCAGCACGTTGCGGGTCCACCGGTAGTGGGCGGGCCGGTACCGGTACAGCCAGATCAGGCAGGCCGCCGTCGCCGGAAAATGCACGTAGGCGTAGTAGCCGTTGGCCACCTCGACCAGGACGCCCCAGTCCAGCAGGCACTGCTGGACGGCCAGTTCACCGGGCAGGCGCAACCATCGCTCGGCGTCCCAGATTGCGCGCGCGTTGCGGAACGCCTCCTCGACGTGACCGTCCGCCGCCAGCCGCGCCACCTTGTAGAGAAGGAACAGCGCCGCGATCAGCGCGAACTCCCGCAGCGCCGACAGTCGCCCGCCCACGGCCGGCTTCTCCGGCGCGCCGAGGCCCGCCTCCGCGCGCCCCGCGGCGGTCGATCGTGGCGACCTACCGGGCCGCCCGGCTGCGGCGGACCTGGGCAGACCGCTCAGGTCGGCCGTCCCGTCCGTCGTCGGCGACCCGGCCACCCGGCCGGCCGCGGCGGACCTGGGCAGGCCACTCAGGTCGGCCGTCCCGTCCGTCATCGGCGACCCGGCCACCCGGCCGGCCGCGGCGGACCTGGGCAGGCCACTCAGGTCGGCCGTCCCGTCCGTCGTCGGCGACCCGGCCACACGGCCGGTCGCGGCGGGAACCGGCAAAGCGCCGGAGCGGCCTTTGACGATCTGGAGTTCCTCGTCGGCCATGCGGCGGGCAGCGGAGGCACCCGCGTGGTTCCAGCGCTGTCCGGTGGTCGCGGCCGAAAGGGCCTGGTCGACCGGCTGGCTTTCGATGGGCGCCGGGCCCCGTTGCGCGATCAGGCGTGTGGTGGACGGAGGTAAGGACTCGGAGGTGTCCTCCGCGTCACCGGTACGTGAAATCGTCATGACACTCCCCCGTCGATCAAGGGGCCTAGCATCTGACGATCTTGCCTATTGGGCAAGATTTAATCGGGAAGATCACCGTTCGTTCCCTCGGCCACACCTGCGGCGAGCAACACGATCAGGGCCGCGAACGAGCCGGCCAGCGCCTGCCACCGGGCGCCGGCCGCGTACCAGGAAAGGAACGGCAGAAAGGTGACCGCGGTGATCAGGCCGGCCACGACGGCGCGGCGCCGGCGGGCGGGAAGCAGGCCCAGGCAGATCCATGGAAGGCGGCCGGCCGGGATCAGCACGCGAACGGCCAGACCCACCGTCACGAACACCATGACGACGGCGGCTCCACGGCCCAGCAGCTCCGCCGGAGGCCACCACTGGCCGATCACGGCGAGGAAGGCGGTGAACGGGACACCGGCGAGAAGGCCGCGGCGCAGGCCGGCGAGCAGACCACGGATGGGCCAGGTGAGGGCGGGCGCACCGTACCGGTCGGGTTGATCGGCGGCGAGCCCCCGGAGGCCACGCATGGCGTCGCGGACACGCATGCGTTCCGCGTCGAGCAGGGCCATCATCCAGCGGCCGTCGGCGTCGCCGGGATCCTCGGCGAGGGCCCGGGCCGCCGCCGCGCGTGCGGCATCACGGTTACCGGCGAGGTGCTCCGCTTCCGCCAGGGCCATCAGATCCGGTACGGAGTTCGGCGCGATCCCGACCGCACGGCCGGCCGCCTCGCGGGCCCCCGCGAGGTCGCGGCGCGACATGAGACAGCGGGCGACGGAGCGGTGCGGTTCCGGGGCGTCCGGACGCAGCCGGGCCGCTTCGTGGGCCGCGGCCAGCGCATCATCCAGCCGGGACACGAGAAGCAGGCACTCGGCGTACTCGATGTGCAGGACGGCCATGTCCGGCGCCGCGGCGACAGCGGCCTCCGCGGAGACCAGCGCGCCCGGATAGTGGCCTTGCAGCCGTTGGAGCCCGGCGAGCAGACCGAGCAGTTCCGCATCGGCGGGTGTCTCGGTGAGACCGGTGCGGACGGCCGCCTCGGCCTGCTCCAGCCGTCCGACGTCGGCGAGCGCCCGAGCCCGGGCGGCGGCGCTCACCGGCGACCCCACGGCAAGCGCGCCTCGCCCAGCGCGGGCGCCGGAGGCTTGAGGCGGTCCGCGGGCGCAAGCCGAGTCAAAGCGGCAACCCGAATCGCGATGGCAACGCCGACCACAGGAGCACACCGAACCGCAGGGACAACCCGAATCGCGAGCGCAACGCCGACCACACGAGCACACCGAACCACACGAGCACACCGAACCGCACGGGCAACCCGAATCGGGAGCGCAACCCGGGCCAAGGGGCGGGCCACAGCCCCGGGGCCCGCCACCAGCGGTGGGCCCACCACCAACGGGAGGCGGGACGTGAAGGCCGGTGGGACCCAGGCCGAGGAAGCGAACGTCACCGGATCTTGCGCTTCTTCAGGTAGGCGGCCAGGTCGTCGTATTCACCGCTCTCGTTGGCGAACATCGCCACGTTGCGGGCGGTGGCGAACCAGGCGTCGGTGGACGGGCGGACCTCCTGGGCCGCGCCCAGCATGTCGGCCTGACTGATCATGCGGACTTCACCGGCGGCGATGGAGTCGCGCATCGCATACTCGGCGGCGGTCTCGCACAGGTGAGCCAGATCCGCGCCCGAGTAGTGCTCGGTCGCGGCGGCGACGGCGGCCAGGTCGATGCCGGCGACCGGGCGGTCACGCAGGTGGTATTCCAGGATGGCCTCGCGTGCGGGCCGGTCGGGTGGGAGCACCAGGACGGTACGGTCCAGACGGCCGGGGCGCCGCAGGGCCGAGTCGACGTCCCAGGGGGCATTGGTTGCTGCCAGCACGAACACGCCGTCGTTCCCGCCGTCGACGCCGTCCAGTTCGGTGAGCAGTTGGTTCACGACCGTGCGCATGGACGACTGCAACTGGCTGCGCTTGTGGCCGAGCGCGTCGATCTCGTCGAGGAAGAGCACACACGGCGCGTGCCCGCGAGCCGACTCGAACAGATCGTGGAGGTTACGTTCTGAGCTTCCGATCCACATGTTGAGCACATCGGTGATCGACAGCGAGATGAACGCCGCTCCCATCTCCCCGGCGACCGCCCTGGCCAAGAACGTCTTTCCACATCCCGGTGGCCCGTAGAGCAACAGCCCGCCGCGCAGGCTCTTGCCGAACAGGCTGCGCAGTTTCGGATTTCGCAGCGGCCCGAGGAACGACACCTCGAGCCGCTTCTTCACCTCGGCCATACCGCCCACGTCGGCGAGTGTGACGGCGGACCGCTCCACGTCGAAGGAGCGGTCGGCGTGACCACGGACCGGGTCGGGCTCACCGTCGGCGCGCGCGAACCGTGGTGGCACCATGTCGCCGAACTGCTCCTCCATGGCCGCCCAATCGATCCCGGACCCGCTGGCGGCCGGTCTCTCCGGCGGTGCCGGCGGCGGCTCGGTGGCCGAGCCCGGTGTTGACGCCGGCGGCTCGGTGGCCACGCCGGGCGAGGACGTCTCCGTGGCCGGCGCCTGCGGGGGCGGGGACGGCGCGGTGGAAGGCGCCTGCGGGGTCACGGCCGGGGTGCTACCGCCCAGCGCGCGGGACATGACCTGTTGCGCCCCGGTGTGGCCGGGCTCACGGGCGAGAATCTGAGCGGCATGCCCGATCGCCTCCGGCCCCCGGTCGGCGGCCACCAGCATCTCGGCCAGGTGCAGCCGCAGGGTGAGGTCGTCGGGCCGGGCTTCGACAGCGGCCGCCAGGCTGTTGATCAAGGCATCGCTCATGCGGGCGATTATGCCCCCGCCACGCCCGCACCCGGTCACGGACGACCCGCGGGCCTCAACACCGGCGCTCGCCCGCTCCCGTCGCGGCCCGACCGGTGAGTGCTCCCGCACACGGAAAGCGACGCCACTCCTACCGTCAGCCCAACGGCGGCGTGCCCGGCGAAACAGGGCGAGCCCGGCCGTCATCGGCCGGTGAGGGTACGGAAGAACGTTGTCACATCGGCGGTGAACAGGTCGGGGACCTCCAGTGCGGCGAAGTGCCCGCCACGCGGGAACTCGGTCCAGTGGCGGATGTCGTGGCGTTGCTCGGCGAGCGGGCGCACGGACTGGACGATGTCGCCGGGCAACACGGCCACTCCCAGCGGGACCGGGCAGGGTGGCTGCGGCACGCCTGGTCCGCTCTCCTTGACGATGCGGGCGGCCGACCCGGCGGTGCGGAAGAACCAGTGGTGGGCGATGTCGGCGACGATGCGGTCGTCGGGCACCGGGGTGGCGGGGTCGGCCCAGGTGTCGAACTTCTCCCCCATGAAGGCGAGCAGCCCTGCCGGTGAGTCGTTCAGGGCGTAGGCGGGCGTCTGCGGGGTGGCGGCGAATAGGATCTGGTGCGGATGCCGGTTGGCGGCCAGCCGCATGGTCTTGGCGAGCCGGTCCTGATCGTCGGGGCCCAGTCCCTCCGCCGAACCGGGGGTGGGCAGGTAGTTGACGTGCACGCCGACGACCCGGTCGGGGGCGACCCCGGCGACGGCCTGGGAGATCCCCGAGCCCCAGTCGCCGCCCTGGGCGCCGAAGCACTGGTAGCCGAGGCGGGACATCAGCTCGGCCCACGCCTCGGCGACCCGGCGCACGCCCCAGGGACGGGTGGTGGGGCCGGAGAGGCCGAAGCCGGGTATGGCCGGGACGACGACGTGGAAATGCTCGCTGAGCGGCCGGATGACGTCGAGGAACTCGACCGTGGAGCCGGGCCACCCGTGGGTGAGCAGCAGGGGCAGGGCACCGGGATCGGCGGAGCGCACGTGGAAGAAATGCACCCGGTCGCCGCCGATCTCGGTGACCTGCTGAGGGATGGCGTTGATCTCGGCCTCGTGGGCGCGCCAGCCGAACCTCAGCCAGTGGTCGGCGAGGGCCCGGACCCGGGCGAGCGGGATGCCGTAGCCGGCCGGCGCGTCGTCGGGCCACCGGGTGCGGGTGAGGCGGTCGGTGAGGTCGTCGATCTCGGATTGGGCGATGCGAAGGGTTGAGTCGTTCATGCGCCTAACGTTAGACTCTCTAACGTTAGGAGGTCCAATGTTACGCTCACCACATGGAAGAGCTGCCAAGCTGGGTTCTGAGTCAGGTCTCGGCGCAGGGACACCGGATCATCGTCGAGAAGTTCGGGTCGGTCGGGGCGCGTGGCTATCACTACCGGTTGCTGCGTTCGCTGGTCACCGACGGACCGGCCAGTCAGGCGGCGCTCGGTCGGCGCACCGGGATCTACCTGAGCGATCTGGTCGGCGCGCTCAACGAGCTGGAGTCGGAGGGCTATGTGCGGCGTTCACCCGACCCGGCGGACCGGCGGCGCAACGTCGTCGGCCTCACCGACCGGGGCCGGGCGCGGGCGGAGGAGCTGTCGGAGCGAGCGCACGCCGTCCAGGAGGAGCTGCTGGCGCCACTGTCCGGTCCGGAGCGGGAGCAGTTCACCGGGCTGCTGCGACGGCTGCTGGAGCATCACCGATCGGGCGGGTGACGGGCCGGTCAAGCCCGGCGGGCGCGTCACGGCCTGGCCGGTCCGGGCAGGCCGCGGGTCTTCCACGGCGGTTCGCGAAGGCGTACGAGATCAAAAGAAAGACCGCCGGCGCAGAACGACGGCGGTCTTTCCCGGAGGGTTTTCTAGCCTGGCCGGCGATAGCCGGCGATGGGCCCTCGATCGATGGTGGCCATCCGCACGTGGTCGCCCGTGTGCGGAGCGTGCACCACCTTGCCGCCGCCGATATAGATGGCGACATGGTGCACGTCGGAGTAGTAGAAGACGAGGTCACCCGGCTTCAACTCGCTCCGGCTCACCGGTGTGGTCGAGCCCCACTGGTCCTTCGTGTAGTGCTCGAGGTGCACGCCGACGGCTTTCCACGCCTCCTTCGTCAGGCCCGAGCAGTCGTAACTGTTCGGTCCTTCGGAGCCGAAGACGTAGGGCTTGCCGATCAGGTCACATGCCTTCTGAGCTGCGCGGCCACCCTTGTCGTTGGTGTAGGTGACCGGGCACGGACCGGTGCGCAGCGGGCCGTCGTCCACGTTCGCGTTGCCGTAGGCCTGGATCCGGAGCTTCTGGAGCTTCGTGATCTCCTTCTCGATCGCCGTCTTCTTCGTCGCGAGGTCCGCGTCACGCGCGGCGATCTCGGACTCGAGCTGGTCGACCTTGGCCTTGTCGGCGGCGTATTTGTCGCGGAGCTTCGCGACGTTGGCGATCGAGGCTTCCTGGTTGCGGGCGAGCTGGTCGAGCAGCGTGAGCTTCTCCACCAGGCCGTCCGGGTCGCCGCTCAGCAGAGCGTTGAAACCGCCGGGCGGCCCCTGCATGTAGGCGTCGACCGCCAGCCCGCGCACCTGGCTCATCGCGACATCCACCTGAAGCTGCAGCGGCGTCAGCGTCTTCGCCAACTGCTTCTGCTGCTTCCGGAGCTTGATCAGCTTCGTGTGGTTGGCGTTGTAGTCCTCGATGACGGGTTCGAGCTTGTTCCACTCCTCGTCGATCTGATCCTCGACGCTGGACGGCGAGGGAGTGGCGTTGGCCGCCACCGGGCCCGTGACCACGAGGCCGGCCGCGGCGAGCGCGCAAACGAGGATGCGCAGCAGGCCGGCGCGACGCGCGCCATTGCGTTTCACGTTGTGTGCGTCGTCCTTTCTTCCCACTCAGCCGCCGACCGGGTTAGCTGACGGGTTCGGGCGGGAAGCATGCCCGGCCGCGCGTGGTGCCACGGCTTCACCCCACTGACCTGGGTCCCCGGTTCGCCTGTCGCGATTGGGCGGTGGTTCGCCAGATCGGCCGGATGGACGATGGGGGGCTGCCGAACCGGGGACCACCGTACTCGGATCATGCCGGCAAATGAAGGTCGCACAGGCCGCCAAACTGTACGCACAGTTAGCAATACGGACGGTTACTAGAATGGCCAGGTATTCAGCGCACGGCCCAGCCACGGCACGACGAGGATCACCGTGGGTAGCACCAGCAGGGCAGTCGCCACGGCCGTCCCGGCCACCGCGAGAGTGGTCGAGCCACGGTCCGGGCCGTCCAGCCGGGCCAGTCGCCGCCGCCGCGATTCACCCTCCGGGTCGGCGGTCACCTCCTCCGCCAGGGGGACGGCGTCGGCGAGACGAGCCAGCGCGGCCCGCAGCGGCGCAGGCCCGGTGCGGCGCCTCGCGGCATCGTCGGCCACCATCTCCAACAGCAGGTGTACGGCGTCGAGCGGCACCTTCGACCGCAGCGGCCCCGGCACAGCCCGGTAGAAGGCCGTGAACGACTCCATCACCAACTCGTGCTTGTGCCGCAGGTGTGCGCGCTCGTGAGCGAGGACGGCATCGATCTGATCCCTGTCGAGCACGTCGAGCACGCCGTCGCTGAGTACCACCCGGGGGTTCCGGCCGGGGACGCAGTAGGCGAGCGGCAGCGGCGCCTCGAGCACCCGCACCTCGCCCCCGCCCAGGCCCTCATGACGCTCCACCCGATCGAGGAGGTCGACGACCATGCGATGCCGATCGCGCCGGGCGCGGGCCCGGGAGGTCACCCTGACGAGCGAGACGACCAGCCGGATCACGATGATCGCGGCCACCGCCAACGAGAGAAGCAACGCGGCGACGGTCTCCGGATGCCGGGCACCGGCCGCGCGGACCAGTTCCTCCGGGGCGGCGAGCACGACGCCGAGGGCGCAGAGCACGGCGGTCAGGGTGAGCGACTGCCACAGCAGCACCCCGGCGACCGGGGCGCGGTCCGCCCACCGGGCGCCGGCCAGCAGCTTCGGCACGGCCAGCGACAGTGTCAGTCCGAGGGCGCCGAGCAGGAGGGCGGTCACCGCTCGATGTTACGGGCGGCCTTCTCGATGGCCGCTTTCAGCGCTTCCGGTGGCAACTGCCCGACGAAGTAGGCGAGAGCGGCGTCCCGGTCCGGGGTGGCGCTCAGCGCGTCCAGCATCACTCCGGCGGTCATCTCCTCGCGGGTCTGCGCCGGGGCGTAACGGTAGGCGCGGTCCGCTCGCTGCTGGACGACCAGTCCCTTCTTGGCGAGCCGGTCGAGGACGGTCATCACCGTCGTATACGCCAGGTCGCGGTCACGGCTGAGCAACTCGTGCACCTGCCTGACGGTGAGCGGCTCACGCGCGTCCCACAGTTTCGCCATGACCTCGCGTTCGAGGTCGTTTCTTGCCATGTGACCCAGTCTACTGCACAGCGTCGTACTACAGGTCGTAGTATCTACTACGAATCGTCGTAGAGGGGTTGCCATGGACGTTCTCGACCTGACTCGATTGCAGTTCGCGGTCGTGACGATCTACCACTACCTGTTCGTGCCGGTGTCGATCTGCCTGTCCGCCACCGCGGCCGGCTTCCACCTGGCCTGGCTGCGCACGGGTGACCGCAAACACCTCGACCTCACGAAATTCGTCGGCAAGCTGCTGATCGTCACCTTCGCGGTCGGCGTCGTCACCGGGCTCGTGCAGGAGTTCCAGTTCGGGCTCGGCTGGAGTTCGTTCGCCCGCTTCTACGGCGACGTCTTCGGGCCGACCCTGGCCATCGAGGGGATGCTGGCGTTCTTCCTCGAGGCCACATTCCTCGCGTTGTGGTATTTCGGGTGGGACCGTCTGCCCCGCCGGCTGCACGCCGCCACCATCGTGGTCGTCGCCGTCGGCACCCTGCTGTCGGCGTACATCATTCTGGCCGCCAACTCGTTCATGCAGAACCCGGTGGCGTACCGGCTCGACCCGGAGACCGGGCGGGCCGTGCTCACCAGTTTCACCGAGCTGATGACCAACGAGGTGGTGCTGGCCGCGTTCCCGCACACGATGGGCGGCGCCGCCATGGCCGGCGGCGGGCTTCTGATGGCCATCGGGATCCGGCGCGCCGCCGCCGACCCCGCCTTCCGGTCACTCTCCCGGGTCGGTGCCTGGACCATGCTGATCGGCGGGGCGGTCACCGCGATCAGCGGCGACCACCTCGGCAAGGTGATGACCGCCGTGCAGCCGATGAAGATGGCCGCCGCCGAAGCCCTCTACGAGACCACCGGCGCCGCACCGTTCTCCGTCTTCGCGATCGGCGAACTGGGCCACGACCGGCCGTTCTTCAGCATCGAGATCCCCGGCCTGCTGTCGTTCCTCGGCACCGGCTCCTTCGACGGGACCGTGCAGGGCATCGACGACCTCCAGGCGGCGTATGCCGCCCAGTACGGTCCGGGCAGCTACGTGCCGATGATCCCGGTCGCATTCTGGACCTTCCGCCTCATGATCGGCGTCGGCGTCCTGGCCATGGCGCTCGCCGCCTACCACCTGTGGTCCACCTGGGAGACCACCCGGCGGTTCCCGCCGCTCCCCGCGTTCCTGCGACCCGGTCAGGGCACACCATCCGTGCTGCGCCGGTTCGTGTTGCTCGCCCCGGTGCTGCCGGCCGCCGCCAACACCTTGGGGTGGATCTTCACCGAGACCGCCCGGCAACCATGGCTCGCGTTCGGCATCTCCACCGTGGCCGAGGGCGTCTCCCCCGGCCTGACCAGCGCCGAGGTGATCGCCTCCCTGGCCGGTTTCACCGTGGTCTACGGACTGCTCGCCGTCGCCTGGTGCCGCCTCGTCGTCCACCTCTCCCGCCAGCCACTCACCCCGGTCGCTTCCGAGAAGGAAGAACCCGAGCCGGTTCCCGCCTACTAGGAGCCACCTTCCATGATCACGTTCTGGTTCGCGGTTCTCGTCCTCGCCTGGGTGCTCTACTTCGTCCTCGAAGGCTTCGACTTCGGTGTCGGCATCCTCTCCCCGGTCCTCGGCCGCGACGAACACGAGCGCGGCGCCGCCGTCCGTACGATCGGCCCGTTCTGGGACGGCAACGAGGTCTGGCTGGTCGCCGCGGTCGGCGTCACCTTCGCCGCCTTCCCCGGCTGGTACGCCGCCCTGATGTCCGCCCTCTACCTGCCGATGGTCGCCGTCCTGCTGCTCCTGGCGGTTCGCGGCGTCACCCTGGAATTCCGCGGCAAACACGCCTCCCCGTCGTGGCGCCGCCGCTGCGACCTGCTCCTGGCCGCGAGCTCGGCAGGCATCGTCCTGCTCTGGGGCGCGGTCCTCGGCGTCCTCGTCGACGGTCTCGCTCTCGGCGCCGACGGCGAGGTCGCCGGCGCCGGCCTCGGCCGCAGCCTCGGCCCCCTGCTCAGTCCCGCCGCCGGCCTCGGCGCGCTCGCCGCGCTCCTCGCGGCGATCCTGCTGGGCGCGACGTTCCTCGCGCTGCGCACCACCGGCCCGGTGCGCCGCCGGGCACGCGACGTCGCGCGCCACACCGGCACCGTCGGCGCGGTCATCCTTCTCCTCACCGGCATCGGTACGGGCAGCAGGCTCACCCTGGCGGCCGCGGCGATGGTGTTCGTCGCCGGCCTGCAGGCGAGGCGCCTCCGCGAGGGCACCGCCTTCACCACCGTCGCCCTGGCCGTCGCGGGCGCGGTCGTCGCCGTCTTCACCGTCCACGGCCCGGTGGTCCTGCGCAGCACCCTCGACCCGGCCTGGTCCCTGACCCGCACGTCGGCTGCCGCCGGACCCGAGGCACTTCGGCTGCTCACCGTCGTCGGCGTGATCATCCTGCCCGGTGTGCTGGTCTACCAGGCCTGGTCCTACTGGGTCTTCCGCCGCCGCGTCGCCAGCGAGCGGATCGCCTCGTGAAGGCGGCCCGCCCTCTCACCCCTGCTGCCGGGCGCCGCCGATCGGCAACGGGGCCGCGTGCCGAACCCACCCGATCCGTCATGAGAACCGGAGACGGTGAGGCCGGACGGCAGGACGCGAAATCCGGCCCGCAGTCGCATTCAGACCCGGAACCGGCGGCCGGGCCCGGCCCGGTGAGTGCCCCGGCCGTGCACCGGGTCTCCCGTGGGCCGATCGACCCACGCCTGCTGCGCCACGCACGGACCAGCCGCACCGGGATCGCATTGCTCGCCGTCATCGGCACCGGTCAGGCCGCGGCCACGATCGCCATCGCGGTCGCCCTCTGCGGGATCGTGACCGGCCTCGCCGACCGTTCCGTGCCGGCCTTCCCCGGAGCGCTCACCGGGACGGCCGCGATCCTGCTGCTGGCCGCCGCCTTCACGGCACGCGCCGGGCTGGCCTGGGCGGAGCAGGTGGTCGCCCAGCGCACCGCCGCCAAGGTCACCGACGAGCTCCGCCGCTCCCTGCTGGACCGGGTGATCGGCCGCGGTCCCGCGTGGGTCGCCGCCTACGGCTCCGGACGCCTCACCACCGTCCTGGGCGCCGGCCTCGACGCCCTGCGGCCATGGTTCTCCGGCTATCTGCCGGCGCTCGTCCTCGGTGTCGTCCTGCCCCCGCTCGTCGTCGTGATCATGGTGGCGGTGGATCCCACCTCAGCGGTGATCGCCCTGCTCACGCTCCCGCTGCTGCCGATCCTGGGTGCGCTGATCGGCTGGGCCACCAAGACCCGCGCCGAGCGGCGGTGGGCCGCCGACGCACGCCTGGCGGGCCACTTCCTCGACGTCGTGCGCGGCCTCACGACCCTCAAGATGTACGGGCGCGCCGAACGTCAGATCGACGTCATCGCCGATCTGACCGACCGCCACCGGGCGGCGACCATGCGGGTGCTGCGGGTCGCGTTCCTCTCCTCGACCGCGCTGGACCTGGTCGGCACCCTCGCGGTCGGCCTGATCGCGGTCCAGGCCGGGCTTCGCGTGGCCGGCGGCGGCATGGACCTCGGCCCGGCGCTCCTGGTGATCCTCCTGGCGCCGGAGGCCTACCGCCCGCTACGCGAGGTGGCCGCCCGCTACCACGCCTCCACCGACGCGGGCGCGGTCATCGCCGACGTCGACGAAATCCTCAGCTCGCCTACCGGGCAGGTTCGGACGAGCCCACCGGCCGCACCCGGGCCGCCACTGACCGGCGATCCCAGCCGCGCCGGCACGCCGGACAGGCACCCGCACCCCGCCGCCCACATCGAGACCCCCGCCGACACGCCGTCCAAGACCTCTGGCCCGGCTGTCGGCACCCACATCGGGACCCGCGCCAACGCGCCGGCCATGACGCCCGGTCCGGTCGGCGCGCACATCGGGACCCATTCCGATGCGCCGGTCATAACCCACGGCCCGGCTGTCGGCACCAACATCGGGGCTCACGCCGGCACGCGGGCCAACACCCCCGGCCCAGCTACCGGCACCCGCATCGGGGCCCACTCCAGTGCCCTCGACCGCCCCGGCCCGGTTCCGGGGACGGCCGCCGGCGCCCGGGTGAGCGCAGCCGAGAGCGACCAGATCGAGGAATCCCTCAGCCCGCCACGGGGCTTCGGGTTGAAGGACGCCGGCCGCTGGGGTGTCCGGGCCGCCGGAGTCCGGGCACGGTACCCGGGTTCCTTTCTCGACGCGCTGCGGCTGCCCGAGCTGGTCGTGCACGCCGGGGAACTCGTCGCACTGCGCGGCCCATCCGGCGCCGGGAAGACCACCGCCTTGCGCGTGCTGGCCGGGCTGCACCCGGCCGAGTCCGGCGCTCTGGCCGTCGGCAGCACGTTCTACCTGCCGCAACGCTCGACGCTACCGCATGCCCGAACCGTCGCCGAAGCCTTTCCCGTCGACACCACACCGGCCGACATCCGCGCCGCGCTGGATGCGGTCGGCCTGATCGGGGAGATCACCCCGGACACGCCGCTCGGTGAGCAGGTCTCCGGAGTCTCCGCCGGCCAGCGCCAGCGCCTGGCATTCGCCGTGCTCCGGCACCGGGCCGTCCGCGCACTGTCGGACGGCCGGCCGTCGCGGTGCCGGGCCGGATCATCGGACGGCCGACCGGCGCCCCGATTCCCCCGGCCAGTGGTGACCCTGCTGCTGGACGAGCCGACCGCTCACCTGGACGTGACGGCCGAGCGTCTCGTCATCGCCCGCTTGCGGGACCTGGCCGTACGAGGCTGCGCGGTCCTGGTGGTGGCCCACCGCCCAGCCTTGCTGGCCGCCGCCGACCGCATCGTCGACGTAGCCACGCCCGCCGGTCCAGCCTCGCTGACCAGCACCGTCACGGCGCGCACACCCAACGAGGCCGTGCAGCCGCCATGGTCGGCCGATCCGTCCACGAACACGCTCGGCCTGATGGAGACCGTCTCGTCATCACCCACCTCGATCGGATCCGACCCGGACGGGACGCAGACGGCCATCACCGCGGTCGGCTCGACAGCCATCCGTGCATGCCGAACCGCACGAACAGGCCGGGCCACCGAAGGCCCTGAAAACGGAGCCGCCGATACCGGTGATGATCGGTGCGGCTCGCCTCCACAACCAGAGACCCCAACCGGCCGAACCGACCACAACCAGCCCAGCCCACCCTTACGACTGGAAACCCCATTCGGCCGGATTGGCCAAGCCGGTGTTGGCCGGTGGGACCGGCTGCGACGGCCGTGGATCGCGGCCGCGCTGGGAGCCGGCTCGTCGCTGGCCGGGATCCTGCTCACCGGGGCGGCGGCCTGGCTGCTCGTCCGGGCGTCCTCGCTGCCGCCGGTGTTGAGCCTGTCGACGGCGGTGGTGCTGGTCCGGGGCAGTGCGGTGGCCCGGCCGCTGCTGCGTTACCTGGAACGGCTCCTCGCGCACGATGTCGCGTTCGCCCGGTTGGGCGCACGGCGGGCGCGGGTCTACGCAGATCTCATCCCGCACGTTCCGGGGCCGCGCCTGCACCGTCGAGGCGACCTGCTCACCCGCCTCGTCGATGACGTGGACACCCGGGTCGACGGGCTTCTCCGGGGCCGCCTGCCGATGCTCGCGGCCGCCGCGACCGCGGTCGCCGGTGTCTTGGCGGTGGCGTGGACCGCACCCGCGCTGGCCGTTCCGGTGGCGGCGGGTCTCCTGGTCGCGGGAGTGCTCGCCCCCGCGATCGCGGCCCACCAGGTGGACCGGCGGGAGGCGGCCACCGGCGCGGCCCGCTCGGCGCTGCGCGACGCGCTGGTGGAGACGGTCGACGGCGTCGAGGAGTTGAGCGCGGGAAGCGGCCGTCAGGGTGTGCCGTGGCAACGAAGCCGCGTCCTCGCCGAGTTGGAGGCGCGGGCGGCCCGCGAGGCCGGTCTGGCCGCGGCGACGGCCCATCTGGGCTGGGGCGCGGCAGCCGCCGGCGTGGCCGTCCTTCTCGCGCGCACCGGCCTGTCCGCCGAGTGGAGCGCCGTGGTCCTGCTGGGCGTGATCGTGCTCGGCGAATCGGTGATCGGCTTGCCCGAGGCCGCGATCGCCCGGCGTCGTGCCGCCGGCGCCGAGCATCGCGTCGCCACGCTGACCGCCACCGACGCCCACTCACCGATCCCCGTGGACGTGGACATGGATGAGCGGATCAAGCCGGATCAGCGCCCACACGGCGCAAGACACCGCCTGGCCCGCAACGCACCCCACCAACCACCCACCGACACCAACGCCCAAGACGCGATCAACACGACCACCCCACAACAAGACCGGCCGAACGACACCAGCGCCGGCAAGCAGACCGGGACAGCCGAACACCCACACGATGCGGGACAGCGCCTGACTGTCGGGAGAAACGCGGCGGAGCCGATCGGCATGGCCGAGACTGTCCCGACATTGGCCGGTCTTGTTCGGCTAGCCGTCAGCACTGTCACAGCACCGTTGAAACAACACCCAGCACCAGCCGAACCGGCCCGGCGAACCGTCAGCACTGTCACACCACCGTTGAAACAACACCCAGCATCAGCCGAACCGGCCCGGCGGACCGTCAGCGCTGACTCAAGCGCTGCGAGAGGGCGCCCACGACCAGCCGAACAGATCGACTACAGCGCATCGCCACCTGAGAACCGACACACCCGCGTGGCCCGAACCGGGGGTCCCCGGCCGGCAGCGGGGCAACAGACCGGAGGGGCTGATGATCGGCCCGGTCCGGGCGGGTCGCCGTCCGGACACGAGGAGATCGCCGGGGTCACCGCGGCCGCCGGGCGGGGCGGGGTACGGGTCAGCGGGCTTGTCGCGGGCTGGGATCCCCGGCGGGAGCCGGTGCTCGACGGCTTGGACCTGTGGCTGCCGGCGGGATCGAAGACGGTCGTCACCGGGCGCTCCGGGTCCGGGAAGTCGACACTTGCGGCTGTGCTCGCCGGGCTTCTGGAACCGCGGGCCGGAAGCGTCAGCGCGGACCACGGGCCGACGGTGCTGGTCGGGGAGGAGACGGGGCACGTGTTCGCGTCCAGCCTCCGGGAGAATCTGCGGCTCGGGGCGCCCGGCGCCGGCGATGAGCGGCTCGTCGCCGCGCTGGAGCGGGTCGGGCTCGGGGCTTGGTCGGCCGGTCTGCCCGAAGGACTGGACACGTGGCTCGGTACCGGCGGCAGCACGGTCTCCGGTGGGCAGCGGCGCCGGCTCGCCACCGCGCGGGCGTTGCTCGCCGACCCGGCGCTGCTCATTCTCGACGAACCCACCGAAGGGATCGACGAGGACGGTGCGAACCGGCTGATGGCGGACCTGCTGGGTGCGGCGGACGGGCGTACCGTGCTGGTTTTCGCGCATCGATTCGAAGGTTTTCGGCTTGCGGACCGGGTGCTCAGCCTCAGCCGGGGCAAAATGACCGATATAACCCTTTAAGCTGGATATCATGGCACGAACGCCTGCTCCGGGCACCCGGGACACCATCCTGACGGCGGCCGCCGGGCTCTTCTACGAGTACGGCGTCCGCGCTGTCGGCATGGCCCAGGTGGTCGAGGCGGCCGGCTGTGGCAAGAATCTGCTCTACAAGCATTTTCCGAGCAAGGCGGGGCTTGCGGCGGCGTACCTCTCGCTGGTCCGCCGTGAGCGGGAACGTTCGGTGACCGAGGTGCTGCGCTGGTCCACCGATCCGGCCGATCGGCTGCTGGCGCTGGCCGGCGAGGTCGCCGACCGGGTTCGCCGGCCCGGCTACCGGGGGTGCGCCTTCCGTAACTATCTGACCGAGTTCCCGGGCGAGAGCGACGAACCGGCCCGCGTCGCACAGGCCTATCTGGCCGACAGCCGCGCCCAATGGGATCGTCTGGTGACCGGCGCCGGCGGCGACGAGTTGCTCGCCGACCGGATCTGGCTGATCGTCAACGGTCTCTACTCCGGCTCGCCGGGGCAGGCACGCGTCGCCGTCGACTGGATCACCGAACTGGTGCGTGCGCCGACCGGCACCGTCCGCGCGGGCCGCTGAGCCGGCACACCAGGCCGGCAGACCACGAAAGCGCCGGCAGACCACGAAAAGCGCCAGCAGACCACGAAAGCGCTGGCGGCACGGAAGCGCCACGGCCCCGAAAACACGGCCGCCCCGAAAACGCGGCGGCGCCGGAAGCGCGGAAACGCCGGAAGCGCGGCAACGCCGGAAGCGCGGCAACGCCGGAAGCGCGGCAACGCCGGAAATCGGCGCGACAATCGCCGCCGACGGCTCCACAATCACGTCGATGAGAAAGCAATTGCCGGAACTGTACGTCGCCGTGGACGTCGAGGCGGACGGCCCGATTCCCGGCCCCTACAGCATGCTGTCGCTGGGAATGGCCGTCGCCGGCCGCGACGACCGCTTCTACACCGAGTTGAAACCGATCTCCGACGATTTCGTGCCGCAGGCGCTCGCCGTCTCCGGACTCGACCGGGATCGCCTGTCACGGGAGGCTCCGGCGCCTGAGCAGGCGATGCGCGCGGCCGCCGACTGGGTCGACGGGCTGCGCACCATCGGCCGCCCGGTCTTCCTGGCCGCTCCCGCGGTGTGGGACGGCATGTTCGTCCACTGGTACTTCCTCCGCTTTCTGGGACACAGCCCGTTCGGCGCGACCGGCTCGGGCGTGGACCTGCGCAGCTTCTGGATGGGCCGTACCGGCTGCGAGTGGTCCGCCTCCCACAAGGGCCGGATAAAACACGCGGTCGGCCTGACCGGCCTCCCGCACACGCATCACGCGGGCGAGGACGCCGCCGAACTCGCCCAGGTCTTCACCGCGGCCCGAGAAACGGCCCGGATAACGGCCCCAGAAACGGCCCGAGAACCCCGATGATTCCGGACGTCGACGGCACCGGGCCTCGCCAGGACGGCCGCCGGCATGGAACGTCTCCACCACGTCACCTCGGTCCGGGTCTCGATCTGGAGGTTCGGCCCTGGACCCCGTCCCGGATGGGCGCCACCCGCCGCATCGCCGGCCCTGTGTCCCGACCGGGCGGGCGGCGCCGCGATCACAGGCGTGGCTCCGGCTCGGGCCCAGCGCCCGGCGACGGGCCGTAGGGGGTGTGGCCGGCCCGGAACCGCCGCAGGTGGTTGAGGCAGGACCTCAGCACCCGTTCGAAGAGTTCCGGTTCCCGCTCCAGCGACCCCTGATACCGTTCCTGATCCTGTTCGACCATCAGCCCGGTCAGTGTCGCGCCCGCCGTCCCGGGAACGAGTCTCGCCTCGTACACCTGCTGGCCGAGCCAGGACCGGTACATCCGCAGCACCCCGGACCCGTCGAGATGGGCCATCCACCGGATCTCCATGTCGTACCCGCCGAGACCGTCACGCAGCAGCGCCACCGAGTCGGCGTCGAGAACGATTCCCGGTTGCACGGCGACTGGCCGAAGGTCCAGCGCGGGCTTGGCCTTCGCGGCGGCGTTCCGGTCGAACAGCGGCCGCAGATCCGGCCCGGTCATCGCCGGTGATCCCGGTGCCGGGCGCCGGCGGGAATCCACGGTCCGGAGATCCACGACGGGTCGTAACCCCGCACGGCCGTGATGAAGCCGTCCGGCGGCCGGTAGCCGTGTGCGGTGACGTAATGCCAGATCAGCGTGGGCGCGGCGGACATCGTTCCCGGATCGGACGGCACCCTGATCTCGGAGAATCCCAGGTTCAGGGTGCGCTTGCCGTGTTCGACGGCGAGCATCCGGTAATCCCGGTGCGAGGCCGGGAGCGGACAGTGCGTGCAGACGTGGAAGCCGCGCATCGTGTTGACCCGGCTCCCGGCGATGATGTCCAGCAGCGCGTCCGCGAACCCGTCCGGAACCGGCCCGCTGCCGAACTCGTGCGGCGCGTCCAGCCAGCCCACGTTGAGCAGCGCACAACGGGGCCGGTAGCTGATCGTTCCGCCGGGAACGTCGACGATCTCCTCCTCGCAATACGCGTAGGGGCTTAGGTCCGCGTAATGCGTCATCGAAAAGCCTCCATGGAAACCCCCGGCTTTAGCCGTGGGGAGGAATCGGATTCCCTGCGGAGCAGGGCAGGGAAAGCCGGTTCGCCGCCAAGGCGGATCCGGCGTCTC